>SIAB01000067.1 GCA_009692015.1 Phycisphaerales bacterium | reverse complement strand
GTCGTGGCTACATCCTCGACGATGACAACTTTGTCGCCCGCCACGAGCACGCCTTCGAGTTGCTTTGCGGTCCCATACTCCTTCTTCTGATTGCGAATGAAAACGCAAGGGATTCCACTCGCCATGCTCGCGGCACTCACCAGTGGAATGCCGCCGAGTTCTGCCCCCGCGAGTCGCGTTGTGCCCGCCGCGATGCGGCCGGCGAACATTTTTCCGAGTTCGGCGAGCACGTCCGGCTGGGTGCTGAAGAGATATTTGTCGAGGTAATAGGTGCTGGTTCGACCGCTGCGCAGCGTGAATTGCCCACGCAGGAGTGCGACCGATGCAATGCGCGTGGCAAGTTCCGCTCTGTCCATGCTGCCATCCTACTTTGGGGTCGCGCCGCGCACCGCTCGGGCGATCCATGGCATCGATGACCATCCGATTGGAACGATGACCACCAACTCGACGGCGCGATTGATCAGTTCTGCGGCGAGTCCGATGTCGGTGGTCCAAGTCGCGAGCGCTGGTCCTGCAAGTCCGATCGCCCACTCGCGCACGCCAAGACCGTTGCCGAGGAACGGGATCATGTTTGCCGCTCCAGCGATGCATGCCGCGGCGGCCGCACTCTCTGGGGTGAGTTCGACACCGAGCATCGCAAAGACCACTGCGTATCGCACGGTCCAGGCGATCAAGTCGATCCATCGCCAGAAGATCGCCTCGAGATAGGGGCGCAGCCGTGAACGGTCGGGGAGAGCCAGCGCGAGCCCACAGAGAATTGGAAGCGCGACGAGCACACCACCCACTGCCCGCGCGTCGGTCCAGCGCACAATCGCCACCACGGCGGCCATCCAGAAAATCGAAACCGCACAAATCACAGCTGCCTCGACCACGGAAAGCACGGATCGGCGCATCGGAATACCGCTGACAATCTGTTGGTAAGCGAGCCGCCCAAAGAGCCCCGGTCGCAGCGGCAGATAGTTGAGCACCGACGACGCTGCGATGAGTTTCACCATCTCGAACAGGGTGATCCTGCCGAAAGGACGCAGCAGCGCGAAGAACATTCCGCTCGATCCAATGAGACTGCCAAGCGCAGCCGCGACAACGCACACGATGAGAAACGCATCTGGTCGTACGACCACTTCGCGCAGGTGTTCGAGCGTCGGAGCGCTGCGCGCGATTGCCATGATCGCAGCAGCAAGGAGCGCTACTCCGAGGATGAATCCGATCAGACGAAGCGGTTTCGCTTTTGCGGGCGTCATCGGTGCGTCGATCGCTACGGAATCGTGGGCGGCGACCGCGTCGGCCGCTCCGCTGGCGGTGGTGAATCCTGCTGCTGCGGCGGCGCCTTGTCCTCCTCCGATTCGATTCGGTCGCGGGCGCCGACATGGGCGTTCGCTTCCACGCCACGCATCCGCTCGTCACCGCGCACAACTTCGCGCGCCACGCGATCTCGAAAGACTACCCCAGCCAGCCGTGCGAAGGGGTCGTCTGATCGCGCCGCCGCAGCGAGTTGCGCATCGTCGAGCGCAATACAGAAGCTGAAGAGGTAGGCGGCGCGAACATCGCCCGAAGTCGTTGCCCGCGCAATCTCGAGAATCGGTTCGAATGCTGCGACGCCGCGCGGTGCGATCAAAAGCACCCAGGCCTGCGCCTCTGGCGGCATCTTTGCATAACCCGCAGCAATTGCCTGCCATGCAGCGGTTGCACTCTCAGCCGGCATCAACTCGGGCTTCGCCGCGTACATCAAGAGCCCAATCTGCACGAGATCATGATCGGTCACGGGATTTTCGGCGCTGGCGATCGCTGCAGCGATCCACGCGGGCGTCACCCGCACCCCCTCCACCTGCAGGGACTGCGTTGTTGGCTCGACACCGAATGGTCCCTCTGAGAACGATCCAGCTTCTGCGAAGTAATTCGATGCGCCGCGAACGCTGACGGTTCCGCCCGCAAGTGGATTTCTCCCGATGCGCAGGCCAACATCTGTCCACCCAAAGTCCCAGACCATCGAGAGCGATTCACCCGGCGCGAGTTCGATTGCGCGATCAATCGGGATGATCTGGGGGAGCAGTCGATCGACCCCCCCATTCGTCACCGAGTTGATTCTCGGTTGGAGCAGGACCTGCTGCCTGATGGGACCAGCCTGCGAGATCGCCAATGGAAAACTCGCGCGATTCATCATCGTCAAACGAAACCGAATCGGATCGAAGGGTTCAACCGACATCTGCTCTGGCTCAACCTGAAATGAAACAGGGTGTTCCGTCCCAGCGAGATACTGCTCCATCACGGCTGGGATGGAAGCGACGATGCCGTCAAGTTTTCCGGCAATCTCACTCGGCGGCGGCGCGGCGCCCAGGATCGCTTTCACCTGCTTGGCCGCGAAGATTCCGAGGAGGCTGCCGCGATCACTCTTTGAAATCTCGTAGTAAATCTTTGCAGCTGCACGGATGTCACCCGTCGCAGACAGCGCCTTCGCCCGAATCAACTGAAGCGCTGGCGCATTCGACGATGACTTGGCCAAGATCGCAAGCGCACCGACTGCATCGCCTTCTCTCAGTTTGCGCCATCCATCGAAACGAATCATTGCCTCATCGCTGAGTGGCGACTTCGTTTGGACCAAGTCGATCAACCCTGTCACGGCAACTGGATCTGCATCGAGCAATGTTGCGGCCGTTGCGACATCCAGAATCGACTGCGCCATCTCTTGGGTGACTGGTTTGTCATCCAGACCATCGATGAGCGGGCCACCATCGTCCCCCAGTCCGGTGCGTTTGATTTGGTCACTCGCCGAGGCGATCAGCGCGCCCATCGCAGCGGCAGCGTCAGGAGAGCGCGCATCCACCTGGATCGCCGCATCCACGGTGGCGACGATCGGTGGCATCGGAAACGCAATCCCCTCGCACTGCGCCCGACTCAACTCTGGGTTGTATGTTTGAATCAGCGTTGCCAACTTGAGCCTTGCATCACCGACATAACGCTTCAGCAGTCGGATCGCGTCATCGGGGCGATCCGCCCCCCACAACGCCAAGGCATAGTCAACGGCGATCACATCGGTCACCGCCGCGAGCTGGTGCTTGCCCCGGGCAACTTGCCCAGCGAGCTGGTAGACCCGCGCCGCCGAACCATAAGCCCCCTCCTGCAGCAGTAGCGCGCCAAGACGAGACCACAACCGTTCATCGATTGGATTGGCGAGAACGGCCGCGACAAGCAACTCGCATTCGGCGACCGGGTCATCGATCCGTTCGTTGATGAATCCGGCCGCAGTCTCTGCAGCGGCTGGAAATGCCGGAGCGAGGGCAAGACTCTTGGCGAGGTCGGCCGCGAAGCCCTCCACATCGCCCATGCGCCATTCCAGGAAGGCGAGGTCGAGGCAAAGCCGCGATGCCACTGGGACTTGAATGGCCTTGATGGCTTCGGGGGTCAGGAACTTTCGAAAGGCCTGCACCCGATCGTCGGCGGTCTCGCGCCGATCGATGTCCTGCAGAATGCGGCGCAGCCGAATGACCTGATCCCCTGGGCAGAGTCGCGAGAGTTGCAGCGTTGCCTCTTGACCGACTTCATTCGCGTAGGGCATTGCGTCGCCCGCGAAGGTCGTCAATCCAAGAACGAGGCGCCATCGATCTGCGTTGTCAGGCTCGAACAGCGCGGCCTTGCGACTCATCATGATCGCCGCCTCAATCTCCGAGAGCGCCAGGTCCGACGGGGTGACCGCCAGATACGCCTCGCGCATGAGCATGTTCCCCCAACGGATGCGCGCACCTTCGGCAAGTGCGATCGAGGAATCTGGCTGATTTCCAGCCTCGGATTGACACCCAAGAGACAGGACCAGAACGATCGACAGCATCCGCAAAGTGTATCTCATTGCGATACACTCCCGCGCCCCTATGTCGTTGACGCACCTCATCACTGCCAGTTTTCTCGCGATGTCGATGGCGGCGATCGCCGATGCTCAAAGTGGAGTCAAACTTTCCGACAAGTTGATGCAGAGCGCAACCATGGATGCCGCCGCGAAGACGCAGGTCACGGCCTTCATCGCCAGCTCGACCGAATTGCTGCAGAGCTCTGACCCAGCGCAGGTGCGAGCCGGGCGCGAGATGATCACCGCCCCGATGACGAAAGGTGGAGCGAACGATGCATTTCGCGTGACCTTTGCATCGATGGCGCTGCCGGAGCTCAAGAACATCGTCAGCCAGGGCACGACCTTTCAAGCGACCAACGCGCTCGAGGTGATCAAGTCGCTGCAGAGCCCCGATTCTCTCGCGTTTCTCGCGGAGCAGGTCTCCGCGGCGAAGCAGTCGAACGGGACGCTGCGGCTCGTTGCCGCGGCTGGCATCGCGGCGCTGCGAACACCCATCGATCTCACGACCCAGCAAGCGGATGCGATTGTGAAACTCATTGACACCAGCCTCGCCGGCGAGACGGATTGGATGATCGCTTCGTATGACCTGCAGGCACTCCAGGCGTTTACAACTTCACCGCGCGCCCCAAAGGCAAGCCAGAACACAGCGAAGGCGCTGCTCCTGAGCCGGTTGCAGGCGATGGCGACTCAACTCCGTTCCAAGACGCTCAACTCGGGAATGATCCGAGCGATCAATCGAAGTCTCGCGCTGTACCTGCAAAATCAAATTCCGAAGTTGAGCAAGGCTGAAGCTGGCACCTACACAAAGTCGCTCGAGCCAACGCTCAAAATCCTCAAGGGGCTCGCGGCGACTCCGCCGGACGCCCAACACGCTGAGGCATACAAGCAAGTGGGAAAGCTGGTTGACAAGTTCCTCACCAACCTCCCAGCGAGTGATTCGGGAAAGCCGGCGACGCGAAGACCCTCGGGGCTTTGAGCGGCAGGCGAAAAGCCGCAGGATCCAGATTCAGATTCAAGGGGCGTACGCTCTCGCGCGATGCGCTGGATCGCTTGGACTGTGATCATCGTCGTGGTTGCCTGGATCGCCCTCAGTTGGGAGCGATCCGAACCGCCAGCTGAAATCACATTTGCGAGCGCTGATGTCTTCACCATGGATCCCCAGCGGATGTCGTACATGCAAGATCTGCGTATCGCGCGATCGCTCTTTGAGGGTCTCTGCACAACCGCGAGTGATTCGCGGGAGTTCGCGCCGGGCGTTGCCGAGCGCTGGGAGAACTCGACCGATGGAAAGACCTGGACCTTTCACCTGAACCCGCGCGCGCGCTGGAGCAATGGCGATCCGGTCACCAGCGGAGATTTTCGCGATGCCTGGCGGCGGTTGCTGCTGCCTGACACGGCGGCCGATTACACGGAACTCCTCTTTTCAGTGCGCGGAGCGCGCGAGTTCTTTTCCTGGCGCACCAAGGCGCTCACGGAATACCTCGCGGGCGATCAACACGATTCCGCCGCGGCGCAAGAACTCTGGGATCGCACGCGCGAGACATTCACTGCGCTGGTTGGAATCAGCACACCCGATGCGCACACGCTGGTGGTTGAACTCGACAATCCAGTGCCCTACTGGCTTGATCTCTGCGCGTTCCCGACGCTCGCGCCGATTCACCAGAAATCACTCGATGCATTCACCCACATCGACGCGACGACTGGAATCGTCCGCTCGAGCCCGGGATGGACGAAGCCCGGCGTGCTGGTGAGCAATGGTCCGATGAAACTGGCGGAGTGGAAATACAAGCGCGGCATGCGCCTCGAGCCCAATGAAATGTATGTCGGCGCAAACACGGCTCTTGCCAAAAGTGTTGCCGTGGTGCCGATCGAGGATGCCAACACCGCCGTGCTTGCCTATGAGTCGGGCAGCATCGATTGGATCAGCGATCTGACCGCCGAGTTTCGGGCAGATCTCGCCGAGGCTTCGGCAAATTGGCTCGCCCGCCACCGCGACGAATATGAACTGCGAATCGGTGCTGGTGCTTCGGTCGACGAGGCGCTCGCTGCACTTCCCGATCCGGATCCTGCTCTTGGGGAGCGCCGCGATGTGCATGTCCTGAGCGCATTCGGCACGGACTTCTGGAGTTTCAATTGTCGTCCCACGCTGCCAGGCGGTCGGCTCAATCCATTTGCGGATCCACGGGTTCGCCGGGCCTTTGCGCAGGCGGTCAACAAGGAAGCACTCACCAAGTCGGTGACGCGATTGAATGAGCCCATCGCCACCACGCTGGTTCCGCGCGGATCAATCGATGGCTATCTCTCGCCCGCTGGTTTGCCATTCGATCTTCCCCGCGCCTGCGCAGAACTTGCGGCGGCGGGATGGGTCGACCGCAACGGCGATGGCGTGGTCGAGAATGAGGCGGGCGATCCCTTTCCAACGGTCGACATGCTCTACATGACTGGCAATCCCCGGGTGAAGAACATCGCCATCGCGCTTGCCGGGATGTGGCGTGATGGACTCGGCGTACAGTGCGAATTGCGCGGAAAAGATGGCAAGTTTGCCAAGGAAGACTTGCGCAACGGCGACTTCATGATTGCGCGCGGTGGTTGGTATGGCGACTATGGCGATCCCACAACTTTTCTTGATCTCTCGCGAACCGGCAACGGCAACAACGATCGCGCCTTCTCGAACGCCGCCTTTGACGCCTTGCTCGCGCAAGCCGAGCGCGAACTCGACCCCGCCAAGCGTCTGGCGATTCTCTCGCAAGCAGAGCGACTCCTCTTCGAAGTGGAAATGCCGATCCTGCCGCTCTGCCAGTATGTCACGCTCTATATGTACGACCCCACCAAGATGCGCGGAATCACCAGGCATCCACGGCTTGATCAACGATTGTCGCAACTGCACCGCACCGAAGCATCAACTGCCAAGCCCGCGCCATGACCGCGTTCATCATTCGACGACTGTTGCAAGTTCCGCTCGTGCTGCTGGCGATCGTGGTCGTGACCTTTTCGCTGGTGTGGTTGATCCCGGGAAATCCGATGTTGCAGGATGGCAGGCAGCCGCCACCCGAAATCGTCGAGGCGATGAATCGTCAGTATCAGCTCGATCGCCCCGTTGCTTTTCTCGGGCAGTACCTCGCGCAAGTTTCTGGCGTGGGGTGGCTGCTTGGCTGGGATGCGGTGCCGTTTGATCTGGGACCGAGTATGCGTCATCCCGACTGGACCGTGAACGAGATCATCGGCGCTGGGTTTCCGGTCTCTGCGACGATCGGTCTTGGTGCGATCGCGATCGCCCTGTTCATCGGCACAATCGCTGGACTCATCGGCGGACTGCGTCCAGGCTCGTGGATGGATGCCTGCACCCAACTCGTTGCGCTCATCGGTATCAGCGTGCCCTCGTTCGTGACGGGATCGCTGCTCATCATGTTGCTCGCGGCGAAGTTTCGACTCTTTCCAATTGCGGGATGGGGTACGCCAGCGCATGCGATCCTGCCGATGGTGACGCTTTCGCTGCCCTTCGCGGCGTACATCGCGCGGCTGCTTCGATTCGGACTGGTGGAGCAGATGAACACCGATCACATGCGCACTGCGCGGGCCAAGGGGTTGTCGCGCCGCGCCGCGGCGATACGGCATGGGCTCAAGAATGCATTCCTGCCGGTGCTTTCTTTTCTCGGTCCCGCGACCGCCGTGGCGATGACCGGATCGTTCGTGGTCGAGAAGGTCTTTGCAGTGCCAGGTCTCGGTCGACACTTCGTGGAAGCGGTCCTCGGCAAAGACATCACGCTGGTGATGGGCGTGGTGCTGGTGTATGCGTTGCTGCTGGTGCTGCTCAACCTGCTGGTCGATGTCTTGTATGCCTGGATCGACCCACGCATCGATCTCGCTCATGTGCAAGCGCGGTAGACTTTGAAGATGCGGCGAATCACCTCTATTCCCTGCTTGCTGACGCTCTCTGCCGCGGCGCTTTCGCTCGGTGGTTGCATGGGTGCGCTCGAGTGTGAGGGTCCAGAAAAACTGACGATTACAGCCGCGCAGTATCAGCAGGCCTTCGACGCCGCGACGCGCGCGGCGAAGGAGATGGGCTACCGCGTGGTCTTGGTCGACCGATCGAATGGGATCATCGAAACCGACGCCCGCCACGCTGGCGGCGCGCTCGAGCCATGGCGGATCGACAACGCCGGCCCATCCGATGCCGCTGGCAATACCCTCGCCAATCGCAGGCGCAAAATTCGGGTCGAGTTCATTCCCGTTGATGCTGCGATCGAAGCGGTGACTGCCGACGCGGTCCTGCGCGGTGCCGCGATTCCAGGGAGCACGCGGGCTCAGGAACGGTTCGATGTGCAAACCTGCGCTGGCCCGATCGAAGTGGAGGTCTGGGTCTACCTCGAGCGCTCGTTCGTCCAGGGCACCAATCCTTCCACCTCTTCGGGATCGCTCGCATCGACCTGGACGAACCGACTCGACGCCAAGGCGGCTGATGCGAAAGACGAATCCATCCGGGATCGTGGGCGATGGACGCCGATGGGGCGCGACGATGCCTACGAACGGACGATTTCGGCAAGAATCGCGGAAGGCATTCGAGTCCAATAACCGTTACGCAACGGCTATTTTTTTGTTTTTTTGACATTTCGCGCACCGATGGCACCTTAGATAACGATGAGGTTCAGGATGAAGACTCGACACGGTATCTCTGCAGTCATGCTCACCGCTGCCGCACTCGCAGGTGTAGGCATGTTTGCGTCATCGGTTCTGGGATTGCCGCAGGGCGGCGGACAAGTTCAAGTGCCAACAAGTGCTGCAGACTTTTTCCTTCCCGGAACGCAACCGAACAAGGACAGCCTCTCGTTCGAGCCGATTCAAGCCTCGAACAACTGTTCATATTGTCATGGTGAATACAACGCCACGGTTGCGCCATTCGACAGTTGGGTGGTGAGCATGATGGGGCAGGCTGCCCGCGATCCGGTTTGGCATGCCGCGCTTTCGATTGCCAATCAGGATGCCAACCTCGCGGGAGAATTCTGCATCCGTTGTCATGCGCCAGGCGCGTGGCTCGGCGGTCGCAGCACCACGGGAGACCTCTCGCAGTTCGGCGCCGAGGACTTCGACGGGATCAACTGTCACTTCTGTCATCGTGTCGTCAATCCAACGGCCGGAGCGCTGAGCGCGGTTGGCTATCCCAACAATGTGGATCTCACGCCGGATCCAGAGATTTTGGCTGCCCTGACTGCCGAGGGACTTCTTCCCGACGCCGCGCTCGGCAATGCCAGTTTTGTGGTCGATCCGCATGATGTTCGCCGCGGACCCTTCGACGATATTGGAATCAATTTCCATGGCGGCCCTGAACTGGTCTTCTCCCCCTATCACGCCAATGGCGCGATGTGTTCGACCTGTCACGACGTAAGCACGCCAACCCTCAGCAAGCAGCCGAATGGGAGTTACGCGCTCAACGCACTGGGAGCCGCGCATCCAACGATGGTTAAGGGAGATATGTTCCCCGAGCAGCGAACCTACTCGGAGTGGCTCAACAGCACCTTTGCAACAACGGGCGTCTCATTTCCGGACGGTCGATTCGGTGGGAATCATCCAACTGGCGTGATGAAGAGTTGTCAGGATTGCCACATGCCCGACCAGCAGGGTGGCGGATGCATCTTCTATGACGGCGATCCGAAGAACGAGCGACCCGATGTTCCGCAGCACTCGTTCGCCGGTGCGAACAACTGGGTCCTGCGTGCAGTGAAGACCCAGATGGGCGATGATGCTGATTACTTCGGACTCACACCAGACCGCGTCGACGCCGCGATTGCCCGCAACATCCAGATGTTGCGCGATGCGTCGGACATGGAACTTGCGCAGGTTGGTGGTCAGCTGACGGTCAAGATCATCAATCAGTCCGGGCACAAACTGCCAACGGGATACGCGGAGGGCCGTCGTGCTTGGATCAATGTGAAGTTCCTCGACGCCGCAGGAACCGTGATTGCGGAGCGCGGCGCATACAACTATGTGACCGCCACGCTGACCGAGAGCGACACCAAGGTCTATGTCGCGCGCCAGGTGATCGACGAGGTGGTCGCGAAGGCCACCCATCTTCCGGTTGGCCAGGGCATGCATCTGGCACTATCCAATGTCGTAGCACTCGACAACCGGATTCCCCCGCGCGGATTTACAAACGCGGCATTCGCTGCGGTGAACGCGCCGCCGATTGGCTATTCCTATGCGGATGGTCAGTACTGGGACACCACGAACTATGCCATCCCGAGTGGCGCGAATACGGCCGTCGCGTCGTTCTACTACCAGATCTCCAGTCGCGAGTACATGGAGTTCCTGCGCGATACGAGTCTCAACGGAACGGGATTGGTCGCATACAACTTGTGGTTGCTGCACGGTCGCAGTGCGCCGGTTGACATGGATTCCATGTCGATTCAATTGACCGCGGCGAACCCCGCCGACTTCAATGGCGACGGATCGGTCAATGGAAAAGACTTGACGATCATGCTTGGCAACTGGGGCGGCACGGGACAGGGCGACGCGAATGGTGACGGCACTGTCAACGGTAGCGATCTCTCGATTGTTCTGGCGAACTGGGGAACTTAGCGAGCGGCGGCGCGGGC
>SIAB01000066.1 GCA_009692015.1 Phycisphaerales bacterium | reverse complement strand
TGGGTTTACGGTCCTATCCAAAGCCCATCCACTTGGCGATATCGCGGCACGCGGGCGCACGAGGCGGGCACGGTCATGGTCCAGATGGTGGATCCGGCCGCGTTGACTTCGAAGACTGTGCCCGTATTTGTAAGCGTGATGAGCGTGGTGTTGTCGAGCGTGCGAAATGCGCCACACTGGGTCGGTCCACCATAAAACGCTCCGAGAGCGCCATGCGACCAAGCAGGGGATGCCGGTCCAAACGCCTGCTCGCTGGCGATGACATAGTTGCCATTGGCGTCGCGCGGCGGCGCGATCTCAACGACGGTTGAGTAATCGTTTGCGGAACCGGCGCGGTCGCCATTGTTGAACGCCAGAATGTTTCCCGCGCCTGGCATGCCAGCGTTGATCCAGGCAGCACTGTGAACCGTGAAGAAAACTTGGTTGGCGGCGGTGCCGCGGCCATACGCCGCAGGATTGCCCCACCGGTAGAGGATGTCGCCGCCACGACCCGCGTTGCCACCGGTGTGCGTCGCCGCCTGCGCCGTCGTTGTGGAGTGATCGATCACCCAGAACTCATTGAAATTGCGCGAGCTCATCACGATCTGATCGCGAACTGGGTCGTAGTCGATGGCGTTGGCATGAATCCAATCGCCGCTGTTGACTGTGCCGTAGTTGATGTTCACGAGTTCGGGATGATCGGCAACCACTCCATAATTTGCGAGGGAAGAATTCGCCTCTTGCACAAGGTGATTCCAGAGACTCCAGCGCCAGACGATGTTGTAGGTGTTGTATCCAGTGGGCTGAATTTCGAGGATCGTCTCTGGCCAGATGGCGCCCGTCAGCGTGGTTCGACCGGCAGCCAGACCTTGCGCTTGGGTGTGGCCCTCCCATGCGATGCAGAGAAAATTGCCATTGGGCAGAAGTGTGATGTCGTGATGTTGTTGAAACTCCGCAGTCGAGACGATGAGGTCGTTCACCATTGTTCCAGCCGAGTTCCAAATCTGAATGCGACCGCCCCGCGCAGCGCCGTTGTAGGCACCCGCCACATGAATGGAAGGCCGCACCAGCGACCCGTCTGGTTTCAGGTAGGCGATACTCGCGGCCCCGGTCGACGCTGTCCAAGTTTGAAGAATTGCCCCCGCGCTATTGCGTGCGGTCGTCGAGTTCACAGTGACAGTCGAGACCATGTTTCGCTCGACCACCGCGGGGCAAGCGCCCCAGGCACCGAGCAGCGCGGCGAGGTCTGCTCCGTCGACCAGGCCGCTTCCGTCGATGTCGGCGCTGCCGCCGGTCGTTCCCCACGCACTCAAGAGCGAGGCGAGGTCTGATCCATCCACGGAATCGCTGCCATCGATGTCACCCGGGCAGAGTGCCAGTGCGCAGGGGGTCGAAATCGAGAGAGCCAGTACAGCGAGCTGTTTCGAGTAGTTCTGGGTGAGCGAACTGGGCTGCCACGAAGTCATCAGACGCATTGTGCATCGATTTACTGCAGGGGACTCAGCTGCCGACCATTTTCCTGCGAAATCATGGAGATTTGGGAATTCCGCAGTCTTCCTCTGGAATTCGCAGCAGATCGGCCTATGTTCTGAGCGCGCGGCTGCTGTTTTCGCGCGTGCCCTGTCGAACCACTCGCCTTCACTTGGAGCCCCTGATGATTCACCCACGACTGTCGCTGTCGCTTTCACTCTCGCTCGGTTCTGCACTCGCGCTCTGTGCGAACTCCGTGGTCAGCGCCGCGGTTGTCATTATCAATCAGCAAGGCGCGACATTCGTTCCAGGATTGGTGACCGCACAGGTTGGTGACACCGTTCGCTGGGTCTGGCATGGTGGTGGTCACACCGTGACGAGTGGTCCCGACTGCGAGCCGAACGGATTGTTCGACGGCGATCTCTCTGGTGGAACGCCTTCCTTCGATTGGGTTGTGCCTGCGTCCGCAGCAGGCGAGACCATTCCATATTTCTGCGTTCCCCACTGTGCATTCTTCATGGTTGGTTCGATTCAGGTGGCTGCGGCACCACTCGCTGGCGACTTCAATGGCGATGGCGCCGTGAACGGGGCGGATCTCGCACAGCTCTTGAGTGCCTGGGGCGCAACGAGCGGAGCAGCGGATATCAACGGCGATGGGATCGTCAATGGCGGCGACCTCGCTGTCTTACTCTCGAATTGGACGGGCTGATTCGCTCGACGATTTCAGCCGCAGAGTGGGATCGCCAAGCAGAACGAATTTCATCCCCTGAAAATAGATGCTCGGTGGATACCAGCTCTCGCTGGGGATGAGCGAGTCGAGACGTTCGGCGCGAACATAATTTTCAACCGCAAACTGCCACCACGAGCCGATGGTCTGGTGCGGCTCCGCGCACATCGCCTCGATGAATCCATCGAGCAGTGTCTGCGCGCAGGGCTGACTTCCGGTGACACACCCGATCACGGCGATCGCTCCGCCGCTTGGCATTTGAACAGCGCGCTCACTGAGACTGGTGGTGTTGTGCGCGCCGGTCTGCGTGGTCGCTGGCGGGGGTGGATAGTCAGAAAAGACCTCGCCGGCAACCGTTCCCCGGTGTGCAACTCCATCGACATCGACATAGGGTTGGTAGGGTGGCAGTGTGCAGATTTCGCTGGTTGAGCAGCCGATTGAAAAGAGGAGCGGCGGTCGATCGCTCGTGGTCTGCTGGTCCAGGATGGATTGATCCAAGCATCCCTCCCATCTATGGGGCTGCCCGTGACCAGTGTGAAAGATCGCCGAGGGCTGCCGTGCGAACATCCGCGCCATTTCTGTTGGTGTTGGCGGGTGCTCAGGCGTGAAGTAGGCGCAGGCATCAACCGTCCACGCGCTCCGAGCGCGTTCGATGAGGGCTTGCGCGCGACTCTGGTTGTCGATCCATCCTCCGCTGATCATGAAGGCGACTCTTGGCGAGGCCGACGCATCGTTGCCTGACGAACGCGCTGCGTCGATTGCTTCGATTTGCGCCTGATGGCGCAGCGTCTTCGCCGCAACTTCGCGCGCGGCCTCTGGAGTCGAAACGGGCCAGCGCCCGACTGCGATCTCCGGCAGATATGAAATGCGGTCAAAGTTGATCGCGTCCTGCTTGTTCGTTTCGCCATGCACTTCCCCGAAGAACTTTGCGTGGAATTCATCTTTGGCGCCATTCCAATCGTCGAATGATCCGTCGGCGTGGGCAAGGTCGCTGTAATACAGGTCGCTGGGATAAAACGCGGTATCGAAGGCCGCCTTCGTTGCTCGATCGAGCAGCATGAATCGCACCGGCATCACATCAACATCCCCGACCAGCAAGACATCCGTGATTCCATCTCGTTTCCAGCGCGCGAAAATCTCGCGTTTGATTCGCTCGGGTGCATCGACGCCGACGCTGGTGGCGACATCATCGAGCGAGAAAAATTCGACCTTGGTGCCGAGCGACTTCGCCCGCGCCGCGCAGTAGGGCGCGAGAGCGTCGCGAAAGGCTTCTGGTGCCACCACCAGCAGGCGGTGTGACGATCCAACGAGCGCCGTCGAAAGCGCGAGCAGTGCGATCATCGACTCAAGCATCCAAGAAGCGTAGTCGCCGCGTGATGCCACGCTAGACTTGCTCGACTATGGCTCAACCGTCCAAGCAGTCTCCAGTCGAATCGGTTCGCGTGATTTGTTCAATGCTGAATGTCACCAAGACCATCAATCGGCGCGAGATTCTCAAGGACATTTCTCTCTCGTACTACTACGGCGCGAAGATCGGCGTGCTGGGTCTCAACGGCAGCGGGAAGTCGACGCTCTTGCGGATCATGGCGGGCATGGACAAGGAATTTGATGGCAAGATCGAGCGCACGCCGGGATTCACGGCGGGACTTCTCGATCAGGAACCGCTGGCGAATGAGTCGCGCGCGGTGCTCGAGGTTGTTCGCGAAGGGGCGCAGGGAACCTATGACTTGCTCGCAGAATTCGATGGGATCAACGCCCGCTTCGGCGAAGAGATGTCAGCTGATGAGATGGACAAGCTGATCGCCCGACAGGCCAAGGTGCAGGAAAAATTGGATGCAGTCGAGGCATGGACGATCGACAGTCAGATCGAGATGGCGATGGAGGCACTCCGTTGTCCTCCTCCTGAGCAGACGCTCGACAAGGTCTCAGGTGGTGAGCGCCGTCGCGTGGCGCTCACCCGTCTCTTGATGCAGAAGCCCGACATCCTTCTTCTGGACGAACCGACCAATCACTTGGACGCCGAGAGTGTCGCCTGGCTTGAGCATCACCTCGCCGTGTATGCCGGCACAGTGATCGCAGTCACCCACGATCGATACTTTCTCGACAATGTTGCCGGATGGATTCTCGAACTCGATCGCGGCATGGGTATTCCATACCGCGGCAATTACACTGATTGGCTCGAGACAAAAACAAAGCGCCTGGCCGTCGAAGAGAAGCAGGCCAGCATGCGACAGAAGTCGCTCAGCCGCGAGCTCGAATGGATTCGTCAGAACCCCAAGGGTCGTCAGGCCAAGAGCAAGGCGCGCGTGGCAAACTATGAACGGATGCTCGGCGACGACGAATGTCGCGCCAAGGCTGCTGAAATCGAGATCTTCATCCCACCTGGTCCCCGACTTGGGAATGTCGTCATTCACGCCCGCAATGTGACCAAGGCGTTCGGCGATCGGCTGCTGCTGGATGGGTCAACCTTTGAGATTCCAGCTGGGGCAGTCGTGGGGATCATCGGTCCAAACGGTGCGGGAAAAACGACCCTCTTCAAGATGATCCTCGGTACTGAGAAGGTGGATGGCGGCGAGTTCGTGGTCGGCGACACCGTGAAATTGGGTTATGTCGAGCAGCTGCGAGACTCGATCGATCCCACCCACAGTATTTGGCGGGCGATCTCGGATGGCGACGAGGAACTGCTGCTGGGACCGGTGAAGGTGAATAGCCGCGCCTATGTGGCGCGATTTGGATTCACTGGCACCGAGCAGCAGAAGTTGTGCGGGAATCTTTCGGGAGGAGAGCGCAATCGTGTTCAACTCGCGCGCATGTTGCGGCAGGGGAACAATGTGATTCTCTTTGACGAGCCGACCAACGACCTCGATGTCAACACCATGCGTGCGCTCGAGGAGGCGATCGAGAATTTTGGTGGCACAGCGGTGATTGTGAGCCATGATCGATGGTTCTTGGATCGCGTCGCGACGCACATCCTGGCATTCGAGGGTGATAGCCAGACATTCTTCTTCAACGGGAACTTCAGCGCCTATGAGGAGGATCGCGTGCGACGACTCGGCGCAGATGCCACGCCGCAGCGGGTGAAGTATCGCAAGATGACCAGAGGCTGAGGCGCAAGAGCGAGTTCGAGTTTGATTCGGGGTGGGGTTGCTCGGCGCTATCCCAGCCAGTCGAGGCCTTCTGGCAACTCTCCAAGGTTTTCGCACCCGTCGGCGGTGACCACGAGCATGTCCTCGACGCGCACGCCGCCGAGACCCGGTTGATAGAGCCCCGGCTCGACAGTCACGACATCTCCCACAACAAGAGCCGGACCCTTCGCCGCCAAGAGTGGTGGCTCGTGTACTTCGAGTCCAACGCCGTGACCAGTTCCATGCGTCATGCGCGCCTGCGCCCAAGTTTCGTCGCTTGATGGCATCCCCATCGCAAATCCGTGGTCACGGATCACGCGACTTGTCTCTGCATGGATCGCTTCACCAGTCACCCCGGGCCGAATCGCAGCAATGGCAGCGGCCTTCGCCGCAACAACAGCAGCGTGCATCCGAACGAGCTCGCGTGGCGGCGCGCCATGCACAACAGTGCGAGTGCAGTCCCCGTTGTACAGCGTGCGACGGTTGCGCGGAAAGACATCCACCATCACCGGTTCGCAGGTGCGCAGTTCGCCGCTGCCATGTTCGTGGCAGTCACTGCCCATCGATCCACCAGCGACGATCGCTTCGGGGTTCAGGTATCCCCGCCGCAGAAGAAACACATCAATCGCCTCGCGCACCCGCTGACTGGTGAGTGGCTTGCCACCCGAAAGGAGGACTCCATCATCACGCAGCGGAGCCGCGGCAATTGTTTGACAGGCCATGCGCACCGCCGCTTCGGTGTCTGCTTGGCACTGTCGGAGCCAGGCGATCTCTTGGGCGTCCTTGCTCCGTCGGATCGCCACGCCATCGAGTGGATCGCAACTGACTTCGAGCCCGGCGGCGATCAACTGATGCCAATAAATCGCCGGTGTCGATCGGTCGATCGACACCTTCGTGGCACCGGTGCGTCGCACGCATTCGGCGACGGCCTGCGCGGTTGCCGTTTCGCGGTCGCCCGACAATCCAGATGCGGGGGCGAAGTCCGCGGGCGAATGGAAGACATCTGCGCGGGCGTTCTTGCGCGCGCGGTCCAGTTCGATGTCGCGAATGATCAGGATTCGGTTGGGCGCCGCGCCACCCACGCCGACCACCGTGACGAGCGCGGCGGGATCCCCAACTGGGAATCGAATTCTGTGATGCAGGGATGCGCTGATGGCTGGAATTCCAGCACACACCGTCACGCGGGGTGCGGAGTCAGCCACGAATCATCCCTTGGCGCTCTCGTGGGAATCCGCTGCTGACTCTTTGTCATCGTCGGATGGCGGCGCATCGCGCATCTCGGCTTCGGCGCGCTGACAAAGTTTGGCGAAAGTCGTATGCAACTCTTCGTGGTCTGGCACCGAGTCGAGCAGTGAAACGGTCACATCAACCTGGCGCACGGCGTCCATTCCGGTATCGATCATGCCGATTGCGGCATTTCCCAATTGTTCGAGCGCCCAGAGGAACCACTGCTTGGTTGGTTTTCCTGGTTTGTCTGGCGGATCGATGCGGGCGCGAACCGTCAAGAGTCCGATCGCGACGACTGGCACCAAACCCAATTGGGTTGTCGGTTCGCGGCAAAGAACCAGCGCGGGAACTTCACGGCGGATGGCTGTCAGTCGCACGCGGCGCGCATCCGCTCCGACCAGCGGCGGTTGCATGATGTGCATCCCGGGTCCAACACGGTGATCTTCGGCGATTTCGCCTTCGATCCACTTCACACCCGTGACCTCGGTCGCCAACTGCATGCGCTGCCGCCGCGCTTCCTGCAGTGGCATCACGATGCGACCCATTCGGCCGAAGTCTCCGGACTGGTGGGAGATCTCCAGCGCTCGTTGCGCGAGTCGCTCAGCCTCAAACCACCGCCCAGACTTGAGGGCGAGTTGCGCCTTCTGCATCAATTCGTCGATCCGCGCTGCCTTGGCTGGACTCGTCATCTGCTTTCAGCCTACCCGCGCACTGCTCGAACTGCGCGCTTGTCATCTAGTCGCTTTCCTTCGAGAGCCCGCCCATTCACGCCATCATGAACGGCCTGAACACTCTCCACGATTCTTCGCAGGGCCTTCGAGTTGGGATAGTCCCGCAGCAGCGACGCGATCTTCGACAGACCCGCGCCGCCGCGAACTCTGAACAGGCGCTTGTAAGCCTCTTTCACGGCCTCCATTTCCATTTCCGACATGCCGATGCGGCTCATGGCAACATTGTTGTATCCGCGGATCGCCGCGGGGCTCCCCTCGACCAACATGAATGGCGGAACATCCTTGGAGACGCGCGACAGCCCGCCAACGAATCCGCAGTACCCCACGCGCGTGAAGTGGTGGAGCCCAGACCCGCCGCCAATGTTGGCGTAGTCATCAACATGAACATGTCCCGCCAGCATCGCGTTGTTTGCGAAGATGCAGTGGCTGCCGATGATCGCATCGTGGGCGATGTGCACATTCCCCATGATGAGGTTGTGTGAACCAACCCGCGTGACTCCGCCGCCGTTGCCTGTGCCGCGGTGAATCGTGACGTGCTCGCGAATGGTGTTGAAGTCGCCCATCTCAAGCCAGGTGGGCTCGCCATGAAACTTCAAGTCCTGTGGATCGCCGCCAACGATCGCGTAGGGGTGGATTTCGTTGCCCTTGCCCATGCGCGTGAGCGCCGTGATATGGCAATGCACCCGCAAGATGCAATCCGCACCAATGTGCACGCGCGGTCCGATGGTGCAGTAAGGACCAATCGTCGCCGACGGGGCGATTTCTGCGGTTGGGTCAATGATTGCGGTGGGGTGGATCTTGCTCATCTGCTCTGTGTTTTCTACTCGAACTCTGCATCAACCATCATGAATCGAATCTGCGCCTCGGCGGCGAGTTTGCCTTGAACCCAAGCACGGCACTGGACCGCGGCACTCCGCGCGGTTGCCCGCAAGGTTTCGGCTTCAACAACGAGTTGATCGCCAGGCGTGACCGCCTTGCGCAACTTGACCTTGTCGAGGGAGAGTAATACCGCAACCTTGCCGGTATGTTCAAGTGTCTGCGAAAGCAGGAGTCCGCCCAACTGAGCCATGGCTTCGACGATCAGCACTCCCGGCATGATGGGCGTGCCGGGGTAATGACCTGGGAAAAATGGCTCGTTGATCGTGACATTCTTGATCCCGACGGCGCGACGCGATCCATCGATCTCGACGACCCGGTCAATTAGCAGCATTGGGTAACGATGCGGCATGATTCGCGCGATCGCGCGGGCATCGAGCACGCGACCAGACCCGATCAACGCCGCCCGACTCGCGGCGCGGATCTGTTCATGGAGACGACGCGCGAGTCGTCGGTTCAGCTCGTGTCCAGATCGCTGGGCGATGATCTTGCCTTGCAGCCGAACACCCGCGAGTGCCAGGTCGCCGATGACATCGAGGACCTTGTGACGCACGCACTCATCGGGAAATCGAAAGGCATTCTCGATCGGTCCCTCATCGCCGATCACCAACGCATCTCGGGGTGTGAGGTGGCGACACATTCCCGCGGCCCACAGTGACTCGGCCTCTGACTTGAGACTGAAGGTGCGCGCCGGCGCGATCTCTTGCGCATAGTCATCGCGCGAAAGATCGAAGTGGCGATTCTGTCTGCCGATGTGTTTGGCTACGCTCGCGTAATCCAACTCGTATGTCACCCGCAACCCAGGTTCATCGGATGGCAACGCGGCGATGAGCGCGTCCTCCTCTTCGATCACAATGGCCTCTGAAATTCGGTGAACATGCTGCTCGGCGTCTTGGGCCACGCGCCCGGCGGCTTGCAGCGGTTCGTAGAAGGGCAGCGCCGATCCATCGCCCGCCGGAAGTTCTGGACCGCGCAGGCGAATCTTGAGATTGTCGATCCCCAGTCCGACGATCGCGCTCATGCAGTGCTCGATGGTGTCAATCGTGGCGTCTCCGACCCGCAGGGTTGTTCGCCGTGGCCGCGAGACAGCATTGGTGATGATCGCCGGGATCGAAATCGGTGGATCCAAGTCGATGCGCTCGAAGACGATTCCATAGTCCGCTGGAGCGGGACAGAATTCGATCTCGGCATCGACGCCCAGGAGCAATCCCTTGCCACGGACAATCGTCGGCGCGGCAATCGTGTGCTGCTTGCGATCATCCGAGATCGTCGAAGCGGCGGAAGTGGGACGGACCAGTCCCCGAATGCCCCCGACTTCGCCACCGAGATTTGGAGGAGTCACGGCCATGAGTCCAATCAGTCTACGGAGGAATCCTTGTCCTTCTTCATGGCATTCACGAGTCGAATGATGTCGCGGCTGAGCGGCGAAAGTTTCTGAAGTGCCAGAATGTGTCGCATCTCGGTCTTGATCTCGCGCGCCGGCATCCCCCCCCAGGTTTCGCCGGCGGGAACATCGTTGATGAGCGCAGTCCGTGCCGCCAGTTGCGCCCCCGAGCCAACCGTGCGATGGTCCGCAATGCCAGTTCCCGCCCCGATTCGAACCCAATCGCCGATGACACAAGAGCCGGCGATTCCCGAGAGACCGGCGATGACCGTGGAGCGGCCAATCTTGACATTGTGCCCAATCTGGCAGTGATTGTCGATCTTGGTTCCGGCACCGATGCGGGTCGCGCCGAATGTTCCGCGGTCGACGCAGGTGCAACTGCCGATCTCAACATCATCTTCGAGCACGACGGTTCCAAGATGCGGGATCCGCAGGAGTCCTTGGCGATCTGGAGCGGGGCGATATCCGAAACCCTCTGTTCCAATGACCGCGCCGGCGTGCAGGATCACTCGGCAGCCGATCTCGCAGTTCTCTCGCACCACGACATTGGAATGAATGACTGTCTCATCACCGATCGAAACGCCCGGATAAATCCGCGCGCCAGAGTGGATCACGACGCGACGCCCAATGTGGCAATTCGCGCCGATCCACGCGAGGGGACCGACCGAGATTTCATCCAGCTCTCCTGATTCAACCACCGCGGTGGGATGCACGCCACGGGGAGGAGCCACCGGGGGTGGAGCGAAGTGTTCGAGAAGTGCGATCATGGCGATATCCGCATCGTCCACTCGAATCAGGGCGCGCTTCGATGGGTCGTGACCAGGAACGGTCAAGCCGCGCGAGACCAGAGCCACCCCGGCGCGGCATTCGCTCCAGAGGTTTGCGTAACTGGCGTTTGAGATAAAGGTCGCGTCGGTCTCTACTGCGCCGCGGAGGTCGCTCACGCCGCAGATGACGATCGAGCCAAGTCCATCGAGGGCGCCCCCGGTTCGCGTTGCGATCTCCGAGGCCGTGACTTGCATCGATCAGCTCTTGCCTGCCGAAGCGGGCGGAGTCGCTGGCGGTGCAGCAGAGGGATTCGCGGCGCGAAACTCGGCGTTCATTCGCTCGATCAGCGCGTCGGTGATGTCGAGCGCGGGGTTGCAGTACAGCATGCGCCGACCG
>SIAB01000065.1 GCA_009692015.1 Phycisphaerales bacterium | reverse complement strand
ATCACTCCGCGCTCGTCGATCTGATGCTTCACCTCAAGCAACCGCCGCGGATGCAGGACGCGTTTGAACCAACGCGAGTGCAGGAAGCGCGTACCAAAGATCGAGCACATGAAGAACCAGAGTGAATCGCCCGCCACGATGCCCAAGTAAGCCCACAACCAGAACTTGGCAAACATCGGCCAGTCGTGCGCCGCGAGCCATCCGGCGGGAAGGAGAATCAAGTCTTCAGAAAGATGGAGCCCGACTCCCGAGACGATGAACGCGAAGAAAAGCGCGACCGCGCCATACTGATCGATCCCATCAACAAGCCACTGGGGCATCGCCGGAGCGGCTGAATCTGCTGCCGGGGTGGTCTGCGCCGCGGCCACGCAATCGCTGGCGAAACTCAGCGCCAGCAGCACCACCGCGATTTGCAAGGTGGGCAAAAGAAAACGCCGCATCATTGCTCCCAATGATACGGCGTTGTTTCGATCGAGGCTTGGGGGTCAGCTCTTTGCGTCGGATGGAATGCGCATGCAGTAGAACGATCGGTAGACGAAGATCAGCGCGATCAGCGTGAACACCGAGCCGATGGCAATCTTGGCAGTCTGATTTTCCATTGTCACCGCAATCTCGACAGCGAGCAATCCAAAGAGCGTCGTGAACTTGATCACCGGATTCAAACTCACCGAGCTGGTGTCCTTGAAGGGATCGCCAACGGTGTCACCAACGACTGTCGCTTCGTGAAGCGGGGTTCCCTTGGCGCGCATATCGACTTCGACGATCTTCTTGGCGTTGTCCCATGATCCACCGGCATTGGCCATAAAAATCGCTTGAAACAACCCGAAGAATGCGATGGCGATCAGGTATCCAATGAAAAAGAATGGATCAAAGAAGGGGAGCGCCAACGACAGACAGAAGACCACGATGAAGATGTTGATCATGCCCTTCTGCGCATAGACCGTGCAGATGCGAACGACTTCCTTCGAGTCCTCGACGCTGGCTGTCGCCTTCTCGAGGTTGATGTTCTCCTTGATGTAGACGACGGCGCGGTATGCGCCTGTGACCACGGCCTGGGTGCTGGCTCCTGTGAACCAGTAGATGACCGATCCACCCGCGAGAAGTCCCAGCAGAATGGCTGGTTGAACAACCGAGAGCTTGCCGACCACGGTTTGCACAGCTTGCGCCAGCGCGGCTGCGTGCACTGGATTCGCCGTGTCGACAACTCCACCAACGAGTTCCGCAGCTTCCACGCCGATGAGGGCGAGGATGATTCCGAAGACCATCGTGGTCGCGCCGACGACTGCCGTGCCGATGAGCACTGGTTTCGCGGTGGCCTTGAAGGTGTTGCCTGCCCCGTCACCCTTTTCAAGCAAGTGCTTGGCATTGGTGAAGTCGGGGGTGAATCCGAACTTGCTCTTGATCTCTTCCTTGATGTTTGGAATCTTCTCGATCTGGCTCAGTTCGTAGACGCTTTGGGCGTTGTCGGTGACTGGTCCGAATGAGTCGACTGCGATCGTGACCGGTCCCATGCCGAGGAATCCGAAGGCAATGAGTCCGAAGGCGAAGATCGGTGCGGCGAATGGATAGACGGCTGGCATGATCTTCATCATGTCGTCGCCGGTTGAGCACCACCACCCGAGTCCCATGAGCGAAAGGATGACGAGACCCTTCCAGAAGGCAGAGAAGTTTCCGGCAACGAATCCAGAAAGGATGCAGAGACTTGCTCCACCTTGCTTGCTGGCGTTGACGACTTCTTTCACATGACGCGACTTGGTGCTTGTGAACGCCTTGGTGAACTCTGGAATCAACGCGCCGGCGAGGGTTCCCAAGGAGATGATCACCGAGAGAATCCACCAGAGGTCGGGGAGGAGATTCTGCGTGTCAGTGATGGTCTTGGTTTGTTCAACCAGCGTTCCGCCAGCAACCTGAGTCGCTGTTGTGAGGGTCTCCACATTCACAGACTCGAGCGACATGTTGCCGAGGAGCAGGAAACTTGCAACGAAGGTGACGACGATCGAAATGATCGATGTGATCCAGACGAGCGAGGTGAGCGGTGCTTCTTCGTCGAACTCGGCCTTGCCGCCAAACTTCGCCTTCGAAACAGCCTCATTGATGAGGTAGGAGACGAGGCTGGTGATCACCATCAGGATGCGCATCGTGAAGAGCCACACAATGAGCGTTGCGCAGAGTCCTGGGTTTGATTCACCCATCGAGTAAGCCAAGAAAGCGATGAGTGCGACACCTGTCACACCGTATGTTTCAAATCCGTCAGCGGTCGGGCCGACCGAATCGCCGGCGTTGTCACCAGTGCAGTCTGCGATCACGCCTGGATTCTTCGGATCATCTTCTGGAAGCTTGAAGACGATCTTCATGAGGTCGGCGCCGATGTCAGCGATCTTGGTGAAGATTCCACCGCAGATGCGCAGGGCGCTGGCGCCGAGGCTTTCGCCGATAGCGAATCCGATGAAGCAGGGTCCGACCAGATCGATCGGCAAGAACACCAAAATGCAGATCATGAAGAAGAGTTCGACGCTGACGAGCAGCAGTCCAACGCTCATTCCACTCTTGAGTGGAATTCCCAGAACTGGGAGTGCGTCACCCCGCAGACTTGCAAATGCGGCGCGGCTGTTTGCAGTGGTGTTGATGCGGATGCCGAACCACGCCACGCCGTACGAACCCAAGATTCCCAGCACGCTTGCGGCCAGGATGAGCGCGACATTGCTCGCCGACTTGTGCTCGAGGATCCCGAAGTAGTAGACGATGCAGGCGGCAATCAGCAGCCAGAGCCAGACGAGAAACTTGCCCTGTTGCCAGAGGTAGCTCTTGCAGGTCTCCCAGATGATGTTCGACACAGCGAGCATCGACGCATGGGCTGGCAGTGCCTTGGTTTGCTTGTACTGGACCAGCCCGAAGAGCGCCGCAAGGACGCAGATGAGCAAGCCGAAGTACATGATGGATGGTCCCGAGATCACCATCCCGAAGAGGTCAAAGGTGACATTCTGGAGCGATGGGACTTTGAGATCCGCCTCACCAGCGAAGGCGGCAGGGGTCAGCAGGCAGAGAGAGAACAGCGCAAGCACGAGTCGAGACATGTGTTGGGAATCCTTATATGGGTTGCGAAATTGAGCGCGGGAGTATAGCGAATACCGATACTTTGAGCGCGGCTCGCTCTAGAAGGGACTTATCGGCACCATGTTGGATCATCGCCTCGAAAAAAGAATGCGCCATTTGCAGAAGTGGGCGCGGCGCACCGATGCCCAGTGTTTTCGCCTTTATGAGCGTGACATTCCAGAGTTCCCGCTCGTCATCGATTGGTACGACGGGGATGTGGTGGTCTGGTTTCACCCTCGCACGCGCGATGACACCCCCGAGGCCGAGGCGGCATTCCATCAGTTGAGTCTCGAACACATCTTTCGTGCGCTCAAGGTTGAGCCGAGTCATCTCTTTGAGAAGAGTCGGCAGCGACAGCGCGGGCTTTCGCAGTACGAGCGCGTCAGTCAAACGGGGGTGGTGAAGATTGCGGACGAGCAGGGATTGAAGTTCGAGATCAATCTCTCGGACTTTCTCGACACGGGATTGTTTCTTGATCACCGCACCACGCGGGCGATGGTTCGCGAGCGATCGAAGGGGAAGCGTGTGTTGAACTTGTTCGCCTACACCGGCGCGTTCACGGTGTATGCCGCAGCGGGCGGCGCGGCCTCAACCGTGACGGTCGACATGAGCAACACCTATCAAGAGTGGTCGCGGCGGAACATGAAGCTCAACGGGTTCGAGGGCGCCGAGCACGAGTTCGTCCAGGCCGACTGCTTGCAGATGCTCGAGGCTGGTCCGCGCGGGGGCGATGCGTTCGACATCATCGTGCTTGATCCGCCGACATTCTCGAACTCGAAGCGGATGGCCGTGAATAGTTTTTCGATCGAGCGCGATTGGCCGAAGTTGCTGGCGATGACACTGCCCTGGCTGAGTCCGCAAGGTCAGATCTGGTTCAGCACGAATTCAAGGGGTTTTTCGCCAGCGCCCGAACTTGTTCCAGCGGGGGCGGTGATTCGAGAGATCAGTCGCTACACGATTCCAGAAGATTTCTTGGATCGCACCCCGCATCGCGCCTACTTGGTGGCTCATGCGAACGCGACGCGCCCAGTCGACTTGCGTGTGGATCGCGGCGCGTGATCAGGGCGCGGCGGGCGCGGCGGGAGTCGCGCTTGTCGCGGGAAGCGCGTGCTCCTTGAAGAATCTCACGATCAGTTCGGTGGCGTGTTCGTAGTACTTATGTTCGCCGGGCTGCAAGCAAATCACGACGGGCGTTCCACTCTTGGATGGATACTGGGTGCAGTTCTTCGCCCATGGTTGGCCCTCTGCATCGCATCCGTTGAGCGACCGCGCAGCCGTGAGCGTTCGTTGTTGAAATGCCACGGGGACAACCGTGTCGCTCTCGCCTGCGATGTGAATGAGTGGCCGTGGCGCGAACCTCTCTCCCCGCGTCCCAACTGTTCCTGCGGCAGAGGGACCCAATGCAGCGAAAACTTCGCCGCGCTGCGACCAGAGCAAGTAGGTGAATCCTCCGCCATTTGAATGACCTGTTGAATAGATGCGTCGGTCGTCCACCTGAAACGAACTCTTCAACCCCGCGAGCATCGCATCAAAGAACTTGAGATCGCGATCTGCTCCCGCTCCGAAGCGGTTCTGCCATCCAGCTTTCTCTCCCTTTGGATCCGTCATTCCAGCAGTCGGCAGACCCTGTGGATAGACAACAATCGCTTCGGGCCAAGCTTTGTGGAAGGCGCTACTTCGAGCGAATTGCCGACTCGAGCCACCGTGACCGTGAAACGCAAAGACGAGCGGTGCTGGAGTCGTCGTCGCGTTCGCAGGTGCATACACGAGTGCCTCGCGCTTCACGCCGCCAACGGTCCATGACATGGTCTTGCCCGCGGGCCCAACATCGGCGGGCGCCGCCGATTCCGCGATCTTCGCCGGTGCGGGCTTCGAGGCGTCCTGCGCAAAGGCCAGCGGCGCGAGAGCGACCAGGGTGGTGAGGAATGTGGTGACGACTGTTGGCGTGCGTGTGTTCATAGGTCCTTCTTTGCCGCCGGAACGATCGGCAGGACCGATGCCGGCACCATGAATTCGGGCGCGTCGGGCAGGTTGTCCGCAAATGGCTGTTTGTCAGGCTCACCAGTTTCCAACTTGAACCGAACGATCTGCTTCTTCTTGCGATCTCCAACATAGAGATGCTCACTGTCCATGGCGAGTGAGCTCGGAAGTTCTGGGCAGCCCGTTGACCGATTGGCGAAGAGGATCACCGAAGAAGTCGTGACATCGATCCGAAATATCGCCGGCACGCCATTGTCCGTGAGGTAGACCGTGTGACCGTCGGGTGCGAAGAGCAATTGAATCGGATGCATCAATCCATGCGATGAGTCTGCCAGAACGCCCTTGCGCAGTCCAGTCTTTGGATCAAAGACCACAACCTGCGACGCGCCGCGGTCGCAGACATACAACAGGCCATCGGCTCCGATTGCGATGCCACGAATCTGGGTGATTCCCTGCGGAGAAACTTGGGCGCGGGGCACGATCGTTCCTGGTGGGACTCCCAGTCCAGCAATCTCGGTCGGCACCGGCATCGCTTCGCCTGGCGTGGTCGTGCCAATGCCGTGATAGGCACTCACCGTATTCGTGTCTTGATTCGACGCGTACACGGTGCCATCGGCACCCACGGCCAGCGCATACGAGTGCACCAGGTCAGGATCCTTCAGCGCCTTGGTGGCGAAGACCGACTCGAATGGCAGCGTGCCATCGGCAATTGGTTCGGCGTATCGCAGGAGCCGCGTGTTTTCCATGCTCGCGCTGACCACCAACAACCCATGTTCGCCCGTGTGGAGCATTCCGCGAACACCTTTGGCATTTCCACCAACCGCTTGGGGAACTGGTTGAAGAATGTTTCCAAGCGTCTCGCCCGCGCCGCTCAACGCGTGAACCGTGTTTCCCGCTGGTTCTCCGTGCATGGTGATGTACCACTTGGCGGCGGACTTTGGTTGATCGTGACCATGCGCGCCCTTGCGGCTGTCAGCAGCGCTCCCCGCCTTGGCCTTCGCTGCGCCGCCAGCCGGGTCGTAATTGTTCTCCTGATGATCGTCTTGGGACTCGTCGTGGTGGTGGCGCTCCGACGACTTGGTCGGTTCGCTCGCTGGTTCGCCCGCAGAATCGCCTTCGTCGAGCTTTCCGCACGAGGACGCGATGCAAAGTGTCGCGCCCGCCACGAGGGCACTTGCGACGGTTGAGTAGTTGGACATTGTCATGATTTGTGGAGAGAATAGCGAGACGATGATCCTCACTACTTCGCTGCTCGCCTCTTTCGCCATCGCAGCCGCGGACAAGGGCAGTCAAATGATTCCACTTTTCGAACAACAGGCAAAGCAACCACTGGATGCCGCGAGTGTTCAATCTTCACTGGATCACTTCACAAATCCCTGGTTTGTGTTGGCGCTGCTCCTGGGCCTTGCCGTTGCGACGGCCTGTGGGCTGGCGCTTGCGTGGCATCCGCGTCGGTCTGGGAAGGGCGATCCGGTGGAGGATCTTGATCAGCGCAACACGCTCATTGTGCTGGCGCTGGTTGGTGCGATCGTCTCCGAACTCGTGCGCGTTGAGCCGGCGATGGCGCTGGTCGTCTTCGGGATCGGCGGATTGATTCGATTTCGCACGATTCTGGATAACCCCAAGCTCACCGGCAAGGCGATCATGGTTGTTGTCATCGGACTCGCCTGCGGACTCGGCGAGTTTGCGATGGGAGTCTTCTTTACGGCTTTCGCTTGGTGTTTGATGTTCTGGCTCGATTCGACGGTCGGATTTCGCATTCGTCTGAAACTCGGCGCGCGCTGTGATTCGAAGGCAACGCTCCTCGCGCTCCTTGAGATGATTCGACGCGCCGGAGGTCGCACAACCTCTGCCGATGATTACCAGCACAAGCGGCAGATTGTGGTGACTGGAAAAATGCCATCGTCGGTCGATCCGGTGAAGTTCAAGGCATCGATGACCAACAAACTTCCGCTTGGCGACGATCTCGAGATCGACTTCAAGGCTGGTTGATCGCAGATGAGCGACAAGCCAGCTGTTGCCTGTGAGGAGTTGTGGTGCACTTTCGCGGGGGGGAGGCAGGCGCTCGCGGGAGTTTCGTTTCGCTTGCCCGCTGGTGGGTTGACGGCGATCATCGGTCGCAGTGGATGCGGAAAGACAACACTCCTGCGAATCGCGGCAGGGCTCGAACGCCCGACGCGTGGGAGAATTCGCTTCGTTGGTGCCGATGGTTCGACTCAAGCGATGGTGCGCGGTGCCGTCGCGCTCTGCTTTCAGGAGCCGCGGCTCTTGCCTTGGCGAAAGGTTGTCGACAATGTTGCGCTGCCTTTGGAACTTGCGGGTGTCAGCCGCCGCGAGCGAGTTGCGCGCGCAGAGAAAGTGATTCATGCCGCAGGACTGGACGGGGCGCAAAGTCGACTGCCCGCCCAACTCTCGGGCGGAATGCGTATGCGCGTTGCACTCGCCCGGGCTCTGGTCACCGAGCCTGCAGTGCTTCTGCTTGACGAACCCTGCAGTTCGGTGGACGAGTTCACCCGGATGCAACTCGATGAGGAGATTCTGCGCGTCTGGCAGACTTCGGGGGCGACAACGCTGCTCGTCACGCATTCGGTTTCTGAGGCGGTCTTTCTGGCCGACACCATCGTGATCATGAGGCGCGCCCGGGTGCATTCGATTCATCCCGTGTCACTCGCGCAGGGCAGTCGTGATCGAACGAGCCGAGAATTTTCGTTGGAGGTCGAGCAGGTGATGCGCTTGCTCGCGCATGCAGCAGGGGTGGTGCTGCAATGAGGGGCGCGGTCCAGAATATTCGCACCATCGTGCCGCCGATTGTTGCGGTGGTCGTCATTCTCGCAGCATGGGAATTGACTGTGATCGCAACCGGCGTGAGTCCGCTGCTCTTGCCACGGCCATCGGTGATCGCAGCAACCTTGTGGCAGAACCACACGATGCTCTTGGAAGCAACCGTCAAGACGGCAATCGCGGCGTTGTGTGGATTTGCAGTCGCGGGAACTCTGGGGATCATCGGCGGAAGCGTGATCGCAGCCGTGCCGCTCTTGCGCCGGTCGATCTATCCACTGGCCACGATTTTGCAGATGGTGCCGCTGGTTGCGGTCGCTCCACTCTTCGTGATCTGGCTGGGATACGGCTTGCCGACAGCGATCGCGGCATCTGCTGTTGTGGCTGTCTTTCCGGTGCTGGCAGCAACGATCGATGGATTGCGCTCGGTTGACCCTGGACTCAAGGAGATCTTCGCGCTCGCCGGGGCGTCATCGTGGACGCGCTGGAGAAAACTCGACCTGCCAGCATCGATCCCAACGATCATGACTGGATTGCGTATCGCTGCGGGGCTCTCGGTGATCGGCGCGATCGTCGGTGAATTCGTCTCGGGATATGGTGGAGCGTATGCCCCGCTTGGCATCGTGGTGATGACCGCGATGCGCGAGGCGCGCACGGATCTGGTCTTCAGCGCTGTGGCACTCTCTGCGATCGTCGGATTCGTCCTCTTCGGTGTGGTCAGTATCGTGGGATGGTTGCTGGTGAGTCAGTGGCATGCTTCCGCCCAGAGCGAAGTGGAGATTTCGAGATGAAGCGACGCGCATTGAGTTGGGTTTCTGCTGGATCCGTCACACTGGCTGCGCTTGCCCTCGCGGTCGCGTCGTGCGATCGGACCGAGGCGCCATTCGATCCCACCAAGCCGCTTGTGATTCAGGTGCAGTTGAACTGGGTTCCCGAGCCAGAGTTTGGCGGCATGTACGCAGCGCTGCAGGATGGTCTCTATGCAGCGAAGGGCCTGGCCGTCGAATTCATCAAGGGCGGCGGTGATGTTCCCTGCGCCCAACTCGTCGCCAGTGGAAGGGTGCCATTTGCCCTTGTCTCGGCCGAAGAAGTGTTGACGCTGCGCGCTCGCGGCGGTTCGATCGTCGCAGTCTTCGCAACATTTCAAGAGAACCCGATGGCGTTCATGTTGCACGAAGCCAATCCGATCAACACCCTTGAAGAACTCTGGCGCAGTGATTCGACGGTTGGGGTCAATGTCGGATTGCCCTATGTCACGATTCTCAACGAAAAATATTCTGGGGCGGATCTCAAGATTGTTCCCTACACCGGCGGACTCGCGACATTCCTAGTGACCCCCGACCATGTTCAACAGTGTTTCATTGCATCGGAGCCACCCGAGTGCAAATTGCGTGGTGTGCCCGTGAAGATTATCTCGGTTGCCGAGGTCTTCAATCCCTACGCGGCGGTCGTCGCGACCAACGAAAAGTTCCTGAAAGAAAACGCGGCACTCGTTGCTGCCTTCGTACAGGCAACGGGCGAGGGATGGCGCCGTTATCTTGCGAATCCGCAGAAATACAATCCTGCAATCGTGGCGCTCAACCCCGCGATGTCGCTCGAAGCGATGCAGGCCTCGGCCGAGATTGAGCGTGCCTTCATCGAGCCCGCGCCAGGCACAGGGTTCATCGGGCAGATGACCACTGCGCGGTGGGAGGCGCTTGCCAAACAGTTGGTTGCCTGCAAAGTGATCGAGGCGGTTGGCCCTGTCGAACAGGCGTTTGTCGCTCCCGAGGCGCCAAAGCCATAAGGCGGCGCACGAGCTATCCTGTGCCCAGTCTCATGCATGGAAGCGCGCTCATATTCGGATTGATCACGGCGCTCGCCGCAGCGACGCCCTCATCCGGCGCCGCCGAGATTTTGGAAGTTTCCGGATCCGGTGGATCGATCATCTCTGGCACGATCATCGCCCGCGATCACACTGGCTCGACTGAGCCTTGGTCGATTTCCGTTGAGGGTCCCCACGGCAACCAAATTGTTTTGGGACTCGGCAGCGAAGAAATTGATCCCATCGAAATCGAAGTTGAGATTCCGCTCTTGGTGCTGGTGCCGGCACTTGCCGAGCGTGAATTTCGCGCCACCCTCGTCGTGCGCCGCGGCGATGAAATCATCGCGACCACTGAGATTCTGATTCACCGCACCCGCGACCGGGCCGACCTCAACGCCGACGACCGCATCGATTCTGCAGATCTCACCATCGTGCTCGCGGCATGGGGGCGCTGCGCGCGCGATGCCGATTGTCCTGCAGACCTGGACGATGATGGTTGGGTCGATGGTCGCGACATTTCTGTGTTGGTCGCGGCATGGCATTTGTGAGGAGACCGCCACTTCGGATTCAGACCACCACGCTGTGGGAATACCCCAGTCAGCATTATGACGCCGCCGATGGATCGCGGATGCAGGGGGACAAGGACTACAGCGGTGCAACGCCATCCTGGGTGATCTGGCAATTGCTCAAGAGGTACACCCGCGAGGGAGACAAGGTTCTCGATCCGATGTGTGGAAGCGGCACCACGCTTGATGTCGCGAAGGATCTCAAGCGCCATGGAATTGGATTCGATCTCGCCCCGAGCCGGAGCGACATCGGGCAGTGCGATGCGCGCAAGATCCCCCTCGAGGATGCCTCGGTTGATTTCGTTTTCATCGACCCGCCCTACTCGACGCACATTGAATACTCGAGCGATGCGCGCTGCATCGGAAGGTTGGATGCCAGCGGCGAAGATGGCGGCCGGGCCTACTACAGCGCGATGGACACGGTGATCGGGCAAGTCCACCGCGTTCTCAAGGATCGGCGATACCTGGCGCTGTATGTGAGTGATTCATGGCGCAAGCGCAAGGGCGAAAAGGGTGGGGGGGGTGGCAATTTTATGCCCATCGGATT
>SIAB01000064.1 GCA_009692015.1 Phycisphaerales bacterium | reverse complement strand
GATGCTTGGCAGCAAGTTCGCGCGCCTGGATCATCGCCGCCGCTGGCGTGGGTGCCGCTGGTGCGAGTGGCGCAGGCGCAGGGGGACTCTGTGAAACGCTGGCGGCGATCGTGAGCAGGATTGAAAGTGTCATCATCATTACATTTCCGTCGAAAGAACTGCGTGATCCATGGTGTACAGACCGACCAACCACTTTTCCATCACATAGGGATCCACATGAAAGATCCCTTCGATCGAGCCCACGCGAACAATGTGGCGCTTTGAATTGTCGGCCGGTGCGAGCAAGCGAACCTCAATCGCGTCGTAGGGCGAGGGGGGAACTCCGATGCAGCAGCCATCCCATTGATTGAGCATGATCAGGCACTCGTCCGTTTCGGTTGCGATGAGCGGAAAGGCTATGAACCCCGAGATGCGCACATACGCCCCGTTGAGCAAGGCGATGCGTTGCGGGATCTCCCGCTCGCCGAGCCTGGGGATATAGGTATCGCTGGCACTCATCAAGAGCTCCCACGAGATTTCGTAGGGTCTTTCCTGGGTGCCCGATCCAGGAATGGTGAATTTTCCATCCGCCACGATCGACCCATTTTCCTGGGCGATGCGCCCGGGGCGAACGGTCGCCTCCTTGATCTTTTGATCAAGACCGAGTGCGAGGGTCGCGGTAGTCGATGGCGGAGGGGTTGTCGCGGGTGCCTTCTGTGCCGCTGGCCGCGGACTCGGTGCAATCAGCGCCGCGCGTTGCTCATCCGGCAGGGTTTCGGCAGAGCCTGTGATCGGCTCACTGGGAATGAACATCACGCTCCCGAGGCCGGCGGTGAGGAGAATGGCAATCGTTATCCAGAAAGTTCGCATCGATGGAGCCGCGTGTCGCGCAGGTTAGGCGAGTGGTCGCAGATGCCGGGCAACGGGTGTTCGGTAGGACTTCACAGCCGGGAGGACGCCGGCGAGGGCCGCGAGAATCACGGCACCGGCGACAACCATCGAAGCAGATCGCCCATCGATCGCGCCGGCGATGACCATCCCGATGCGTCTGGCGAGGAGCGCGCTCGCCAATTCGCAACCAACCACCGCGAGCGCGACGCCAAGCAGGGCTCCGACAAGTCCGATCAGGGTGCTCTCCGTGATCGCCAGCGCGAAGACACGCCAGGCGCTGGCTCCCAGAACCCGCAGGACCGCAACCTGCCGCCGCCGCAGTTCCATCGCAGAAATCATCGCCAACAGGATGCTGATGGCACTCGACACGAGCACCACAATCGCCATCGCGAGAAAAAGCCAATCGACATCGCCAACGATCGCCATAAGTCGGCCAATCTGCTGCGCCGGCTGGGCCACGGTGATCGATGTGTCTCTTCGCAGCCGATCCATCTGCGGTGCGATAGATGCAGAGGCATCGCTGCCAGGTCGGGTGGGCAGCCGCAGCAGAATTCCGGTGATGAGCTTGTCGGCGTCGGTGAGATCCGCCGCGGCAACATGCTCGTGATCATGTTCATGCTCGTGAGCATGCTCGTGATCCTCTTCACCCGCGCCCGCTTCGCTTTCTCGGCGGTCCTCGGCATGGATGATCCAAGAACTTTCGAGATTGGTAAAAAGGGCTCGGTCATGCGCAGAGCCCGTGGGCTTGAGAATGCCAACGACTGTGTAGGGATGATCGGCGTGCTCGTGGCCACCCTCTCGACTGCCACTCGTGCCGTGATTCAAGACGATCTTCTGCCCAATGTGCAGACCATGCGCGCGCGCTGCTTGTGCGCCAGCGACGACTTCAAACTCGCGTTCGAATGCCCCACCCACTTCCCAGGCGAAGGGCGATCCAACCACTGGCACAAAGTCGCGCAGAAATGCGGCATCAGTGGCCATCACGGGACTGCCGCGAAAGGAGTCGCCCAGTTGTGTGGGGATCGCCCACTGCCAGGGAAAACTCTCTCGAATCTCGTTGTACTTCGACCAGGCGATCGGATTGGCAGGGGCATTGGCGTAGAAGAGTCCATTGAGAACAGCGACGAGTGGGCTCGCATCCGCGCTCACCAGGAGATGCACATTTCCAGTGCCGCGGCGAAAGGCCTGCGCTGCCGCCTCGCGCAGCGAGAGCAGGACCAAGAGCAGCGCGACAGCGACCATCACCATGCCGATGGTGACCGCACTGGTCAACCGCCGCGCGCTCAAACTCCGAATCACGATGATCATGTCGTTCACGCTGCCACCTCGATCACCCGCGTGAATGCGCTGCGCAGCGAGGGATCGTGGCTCGTCACGATCAACGCCGCGCCTGAGTTGCGCGCTGCCTCCTGAATGAGTGCGATCGAGGTTGTGGCATTGGCGGGATCGAGACTCGCCGTGGGCTCATCGGCGAGCACCACGCACGGCTCGCCGGCGACAGCACGGGCGACTGCGACCCGCTGCTGTTGCCCGACCGAGAGAGCCTCAACCCGAGCATCTGGTTCATTGATCCCCAGCCGATCCAGCGCCGCAAGCGCGCGGGCGCGCTGATCATGACTCGCATACCCAGCGAGCATCAGCGCCAGCATCACATTCTCAAGCGCCGAGAATCCCTGCAGAAGATTGAAGGTCTGGAAAATCATGCCGATGTGCCGTCCGCGAAAGATGTCCCTGGCGCCCGCACGCAGTTGAAAGATGTTTGTTCCGGCTATGTGAATCTCGCCCTGCGTGGGCTCCTCGAGTCCGGCGATCAGGTGCAACAGCGTCGACTTGCCGCTGCCCGACGGACCGGCGAGCAGAACCTGCTCGCCCCCGGCAATCTCCATCGCGGGAATGTTGAGCTCGAACCCGCGCGGATATCGAAAGCGAACACCCGTGAGCGAAACGCCCCCACTTGAATTGATGGTGTTCGGTCGAGCCGCCATCAATTGAGCCTAGCCGATATCGCATAGCCCAAGCGCTGCACCGTACAAACCAATCACTCGCGTGCGAAGCGCAAGATCGCCGGCAGCTGAGAGGTCGCCGGAGGATCCAATCCAGGCCTCCGCGTCCGCCCGCGCTTGCAGCAAGAGCGGAAAGTCCTCCACCAGATCGGCAACCCGCAGCGGTGGAAGTCCAGACTGGCGCGCGCCAAAGAATTCTCCAGGACCACGCAACTTCAGGTCCAGCTCTGCGATCTCAAAGCCATCGCTGCTCGCTGCGATCGCATCGAATCGAGATTGGGCAATCTCGCTGGGCGGCTCGCCGATGAGGACGCAGTAACCGTGCTTCCCGCCCCGCCCAACCCGGCCGCGAAGTTGGTGTAACTGCGCCAGGCCGAATCGCTCGGCTTGCTCGACCACCATCACGGTCGCGTTTGGAATATCGACGCCGACCTCAATGATGATTGTTGCCACAAGTATGTCGAGCTTTCCAGCGCGGAAGTCGGCCATCACTTCCTCGCCCGCTGCACTCTTCATTTGACCATGCACCCTTCCAATGCGGCAGCCACGCAGAATTCCCTCTTCAAGCGACTGCGCATGGGTCGCAACATCCTTGAGTCCCAGATCGCTCCCGTCGACCGCGGGCACGACCACAAACGCTTGCTCACCCTTGGCAATCCGTGTTTTCAACCAGGTGTACACCTCGTCGCTGCGCTGCGTCGGCATGATGCGCGTTGTTGGAGTCGTCCGCGAAGGCAAGAGACCGCGCAGTGAACTGATATCGAGATCACCGAAGAAAGACAGGGCGAGTGTTCTGGGAATGGGCGTGGCAGTCATGACCAGTATGTGTGGAACTTGCTCTGCAACGGGTCCCTTGGATCGAAGTGCCGCCCGCTGTTCGACGCCAAATCGATGCTGTTCGTCGATGATGGCAACGGCCAAACTCTTGAATTGAACATGGGCGCCCAGAAGCGCATGCGTGCCGATGGCGATGTCGAAACCACCCGATGCAAGCCCGCTCAAGACCACGGCGCGGTCTGCGGTGCGAAGGCTTCCGGTCAGTCCAGCAATGCGCACCCGGCTGCCCGCCAGCATCGTCTCAACCGTGCGCAGATGCTGGTCGGCAAGAATCTCGGTGGGAGCCAGAAGCACGGCCTGATGTCCGTGGGCGACAGCGGTGAGCATGGCGTACACGGCGACCGCAGTCTTTCCAGATCCGACATCTCCCTGCAGAAGCCGATTCATCGGGATCGTCTTGCCAAGATCGACCGCGATCTCAGCGCACACTTCCAACTGCGATGGTGTGAGCGCGAACGGCAACCGCGAATGAATCCGCTCTTCGATCGCCGCACTCAGTGGCATCGCGGGCGCACGCATCGCGTGACGCACCTGCCAGCGGCGCATTGCCATCGCCAACTGCAAACACAAGAGTTCGTCGTAGGCCAATCGGCGACGAGCCGACTCTGCCTCGGCGCGGTGGTGTGGAAGATGAATCTGGTGGTAGGCCGTTGCGAGCGAAACAAGACCACGCCCTTCGATCAGTGGGGCGGGCACCAGATCGACAACAGAGAGCAGGGCGCCGGGAAGAATCGCGGCAATCACCCGCTCAATTCGAGCTGTTGGAAGTTCCTCGGTCGCGGGATAAATCGGTCGCAGTCTGCCAGTGTGCGCAGCGACATGGACTGTCTCTGCCACCGGCTCCCACCGCGGATTCACCATTTCCAGATATCCACCGCGCAACTTCGCCCGCCCTTGGGCGATCCCGCATGCTCCGGGATGGATCTTCTTCACCAACCAGGGAGCGTTGAACCAGACTAGGCGGATCGTTCCGCTCGTATCGGCGAGCAATGCTTCAATCCGCGGGCGGCGGCCGGGAATGTGCCGCACCTTCTCGATTTCCCCGCGCACGGAACGGGTCACGGTCTCTTCACTCTGTTCGGTTGCTGCTTTCGCGTCGGTAACAGCGGCCTCGGCAACCTCGGTCTCATAGCGAATCGGAAGATGATTGAGCAGGTCTCCAACGGTTCGCAAGCCGAGGTGCGCGAACCGGGCGCTGAACTGCGAACCGACACCGGGCAATCCGGCGACGGATCTGTTCAGTTCGATTGGTGTCGCCGCTGCCGGCACAGCATCGTTCCCGCTCGGTGCATTCGAATCGGACACTCCACTCACCTCCGTACGATAGTCGGATGGCTCGCAAGCCCTTCGATCCCACGCGCGCCGCAGGCGGACTCTTCGGTGACTCTGCGGGTGGTCGTGATGCCGGAAGTGCGCCGGAGCCAGAGAAAACCACTTCGGCTGAAGCACCAGGAGATCCGGCGGTCCTCAATGTCTCTGCACTCTCGCAACTCATCCGCAGTGCGCTCGAAGGCGGCGTCGGAAAAATTCGCGTGACCGGCGAGATCTCGAACTTTCGCGCGGTGCAGGGTCATTGGTATTTCACGCTGAAGGACTCGCAGGCGCGGATCGACTGCATGATGTTTCGATCAGCCGCGGATCGCTGCACATGCGCCCCAGCAGACGGGATGGCGGTGGTTCTCAGCGGCGAGGTGACCCACTATCCACCGCAAGGACGAACCCAGATTCAATGTGCGGGGATGGAAGCGACTGGGGCGGGGGACCTCGATGCGCGCTACCGTCAACTCTGCGCTGAGCTTCGAACGCGGGGCTACTTCGAAGCGGCTGCGAAAGTCTCGATTCCAGCGATGCCAATGTGCATCGCACTCTTGACCAGCGCCCAGAGCGCGGCCGAAGCCGATTGCCTCGACGCGGCGCAGCAAACATTTCCAGCGGCGCGGATCATCGCCGTGGACATTCGCGTGCAGGGCACGCAAGCCGCGGCAGGTATCGCAGCAGCGATCGCAGCCGTCGATCGATCCGCGCCCGTACTCGGCATCGAGGTCATTCTCCTCGTGCGCGGTGGGGGGTCGCTCGAAGATCTCTGGGCGTTCAACGAGCGCGTGGTTGCGGATGCAATCTTTCATTGTCGCACCCCAATCGTCACTGGCATCGGGCACGAGAGCGACACAACTATCGCAGATCTCGTCGCCGACCTGCGCGCAGCAACACCCTCGCGTGCCGTGACCGAGGTGCTGCCGCGCCGCGCCGTGCTTGTGGAGCAACTCGATGGTCTCTGCCGGCGGCTGGTGCGCGGCGCTTCGACGAAGTTGCAAAGAGAGCGCGGTCGAATCGAGCTGGCTGCGCGCTCGCGCGGTATGTCAGATCCCACGACGAGTCTGGTGATCCAAAGCGCTCGACTTGCGAGTCGTGCCACAGCACTCGCTCAGGGGATCCGCAATCGACTCACCCGCGGCGATCGGACAGTCGGAGCGTTGTTGGCCCAGTTTGTCCAGCAGCATCCATCCAATCGGTTGCGGATCGCCGAGGCGCGAATTGCCATGTCGGCTTCGCAACTGTTTCGGATGGGTCGCCTCCTGCTCACGGCATCGGGTGCACGGCTCGAATCTGCACAGCGCACGCTCGCCGCAATCGGTCCGCAGGCGGTTCTCGACCGAGGCTATTCGATCACGCTTGATGCTCGGGGAGTCCCGTTGCGCTCCGCGTCGGCATCGGGGGTTGGTGAGCGAATTGAGACCATCTTTGCAGAAGGAAGAGTGTCGAGCGTGGTGGATGAGATCACGGCACCGCCGGCGCGCGGCTCACTAGACTCTGCGCCATGACGGATGCGAAACCAACGCGCGGCGCAGCCAATGCTGCCACGCACTCGACCGAGGGACTGGATGTCGCGCAGTTGACTTATGAGGCAGCGCTCAGCGAACTCGAGTCGATTATCGCTCGAATCGAGGCGGGCGATGTGCCGCTCGACGAAAGCTTGCGGCAATATCGCCGTGGTGCGGCACTGGTCCGTCGATGTCGCGATGTGCTCGATGGCGCACGGAGCGAGGTCGAACGCATCGCGGCTTCTGATCTCATCGCCCGCGTGGACGAAGTGAAACCACAGAGCGCGCCGCGGTGAGCGATCGCCCTGCGCCCCGATTCTGCGAGCAGCAGCGATGATCGACCTGATGCAGATGTGGTTGCCGAATCTCATCGGCATCGCCTTCATCTTCGCGTTCGGCGCGTGCGTGGGAAGTTTCGTCAATGTGACTGCGCTACGAATCCCAGAGGGAATGAGTGTGGTCGCACCTCCGAGCCGCTGTCCGATTTGCGGACGGCGATTGGCGTGGTATGAAAATCTGCCGATCATCGGTTGGATCTGCGCGCGCGGGCGGTGTTGGTCCTGCAAGTCGAACATTTCCTTTCGGTATCCAGCGATCGAACTCATCGCCGGCGGGCTCTTCGCGGCCTACTACGCGGTCGCGTTCGTCGCCGACCCGCAGGGCTGGTGGGGACGCGCGGGGGCAGGATGGTTTCAGAGCCAAGGGTTCCTCGCCACACTTCCAGCGTTCATCGCAGTAGTCGGTCTGCTCGGCGCACTGCTCGCTGCCACGCTGACTGACTTGAAGTGCTTTTCGATACCGCTCGCATTCACACTCACCCCGACCATCCTTGGGATCGCCGGATGGACCGTGCAGGGGATGCTGAGCCCCCCTGGACTCCGCGAGCCATGGCCAATTCCTCTGGCGGGTTGGACCACCGGGTGCATGGCAATCGGAGCAGGACTCGGTATCGCCCTCTCGCTTGTGCTTCTCTGGAAAGGTCTCATGAAGCGCTCTTTCGCCGACTACCACGAGCATCTCAAGGATGGAGAAGTGCTCGCGGACTACCCGCACGGGCGCAGAGAAATGGTTCGAGAGATCGTCTTTCTCACCCCTGTTGTGGCTCTCGCTCTCGCGGGCTGGCTGGTAGGGCGATCGATCGGAGGCACGCCGCCACTCGTTCTGCAAACGCTTGGCGGGGCTGTACTTGGATATCTCGCAGGAGCCGGAATCATGTGGTTCGTGCGTATCGTGGCCACGTCGATCAAGGGGATCGAGGCGATGGGCATGGGGGATGTGCACCTCATGGGTGCAGCAGGGGCGACACTGGGGTGGATCGATCCCATCATTGCATTCTTTCTCGCGCCGTTTTCTGGACTGGCCTTCATCGCGCTCGCAGGACTTTGGGGAGCGATTCGACAAGGCACGAGTCGTCGTGAGATCCCCTATGGACCGCATCTCGCATTGGCGGTGGTCGTCGTGGTGCTCCTTCGACCCGTCGTCTTCGATGCCGGGCGATTACTCTTTCCGGGCTTGATTCCTGCGAATTCCTCTTTACAAGAGGGGCTTCGCAAGGTCAAATAACCGCAGTCTCTCGGAGTGTCCGAGCGATTTATCGCAATGTTTGGAGAAAGGATTCTCGATGAAAAAGACATGGATTGTTTGTGGCGGTATCGCCTGCCTCGCACTCGCTCTGGGCTGTGACAGCTCGGCGCAAAAACAAAATGGAACCTTGCTCAGCGAAAACGAAACGCTGAAGATGCAACTCGCCCAGCGCACCGCGGCACTCGAACAAGCCGATCGCGAGAAGCAGGCAGCACTTGCCAGCACAACCGTAGTCGACAAGTCTGCCAGCGAAACTCCTGCAGCAATCGACAGCGGTGCCTTCACAGGAATCGAAGGAGTCACCGCTTCAACGCATGGAACAAATATTCATGTGGCCATCGAAGGTGATGTGCTCTTTGATTCAGGCAAGGACTCTGTTCGCAGCGGGGCGAAGAAGTCGCTTGACACGATTGTTGCCATCCTGAAGGACAACTATCCGACCAAGGCGATCAGTGTCGCTGGATTCACGGACACCGATCCGATCAAGTATTCAGCCTTCAAGGACAACTATTATCTGGGATTCGACCGTGCCTACGCTGTTCGTGAGTATCTGATCAGCAAGGGAATGAACGCCAAACAGATTTCGCTCGCGAGTTTCGGCCCGGATCAACCACTCGAATCGAAGAGCAAGAGTCGGCGGGTCGAGATCATCGTGGTTGGACCCTGAGACAGCGCCCTCGCTGGCTGTTCGTGATTAGAACTTGACGCCGAGTCCTTCGGCGCGAATCTTCTGCATCAACAAGTCGACTTCGCCCAGCGTGCTCTTGAGCCGCTGGGCGGAGTCGTTGAGTGAGTTGTAAAGATCAGGATTGCTCATCAACTGACCGACGGTTCCCTTGCCCTCATTCGCCTGCTTGGTGAGGTTTTCAACTTGGGCGAGTGTCAATGAGAGTTGATCAAAGGCTGGCTGAATCGATTGCGTGAGCGCCTCGGCATTTCCCTGAATTGCGCGCGCGGCCTCCTGAAGCGCGATCATCGTGCCAGAGGCATTTTCAATGAGGGTTTGCGCCTTCCACACGCTGCTCTTTGCATCCGCCAGCAGTTGTTCGTCGCCGAGCCACTTCTGGGCATCCTTGGCGAGTGCCGTGACCGAAGTGGCAAGCGAAGTCACCGACTGCATCGCGCTCTCGAGTCCGCCAAGTTTCTCCTCGAGCAGGCGCGCGATTCGCGCCTCGAGCGCCTCAAGCTTGGCAGTAATCAGCGCGTTGCCATCGCGGGGAAGTGTCGCGCCACCTTGGGCGTAGTCGGGGGGGATTGAAAGATCGAGCCGGGCAGTTCCGCCAATCAAACTGTTCGTGACCGCTGCTTCCACACCTGCGGGGATATCAAAGGATTCGTCGATCTCTGCCGTGATTCGAACGGGGAGTGGGTTGTCGATCAAGACTTCGACCTGTTTGACCTCGCCAATGCGCACACCCACCAGCGTGACGGGGCTTCCGGTCCGCAGACCCAGTGCCTGATTGGCAGCAATGGTGATCGGATAGGCGCCGCGCATCGATTGGTTGAAGTCGCCAAAGAGCAGGAGCAAGAAGGCAAAGCCGACCAGTCCGATGATCGAGAGGATGCCGGTGACGAAATTGCGTGTTGACTCTTTCATGGGTGCGCTCGTGCGTTGGATTCTCCGCTGGCGCGAATGCGCGCCAGTTCATCTGGTCCGACCTCGCCTTTGAGAAATTGATTCACGAATTTTGCTGTCGATTGACGGAAGTCCTCTGGCGTTCCCTCAAGCAGCACCTTGCCCTCATGCAGCAGCACCATGCGATCGGCCACGCGAAAGGCACTCACCAGGTCGTGGGTGACGACGATGCTGGTGATCCCAAGGGCATCGGAGAACTTCAGAATGAGCTCGTTGATCACTTCAGCCCGAATTGGATCAAGACCGGTGGTCGGTTCGTCGTAGAGCACCACCCTCGGCTCGAGCACCACAGCCCGTGCGAGCGCAACCCGCTTGCGTTGACCCCCGGAGAGTTCGGTGGGCATCTGGTCGCATGTCTCGGTCAATCCAACGAGATCAAGCATCCGCATCACCCGCTGTTCGATCAGCTTCTCATCTTTCATGCCATGTTCACGAAGTGGGAACGCAATGTTTTCACGCACGGTGAGCGAATCAAAGAGCGCGCTCTGCTGAAAGAGGAAGCCAATCTGGCGGCGGATCATGCCCAGTTCGCGCTCCGAAAGTGTGTCCACCCGGGTTGATCCAAACCAAACTTCGCCGCGATCGGGGCGCAGGAGTCCAACGAGGTGTTTCAGGAGCACGCTCTTGCCGCAGCCAGAGGCACCCATCACGACGGTGATCAGCCCCTTCGGAAAATCGAGTGACACCCCGCGCAAGACAAATCTGCGACCGAAATGTTTGTGCAGATTGACAGCCCGCATGTCGATCTGGGCGCTCATGCCTGCATCCTATGATCGATGGAAGCCCACCATGCCTCACTCCACCGAATCAGCCAAAGAAATCGTGCTCCGGGGAAGCATTTTTTCGGTCGAGCGCCTGACCATTGCGCTGCGTGGCGGGCGGACCGCGGTGCGCGAGATCGTTCGGCACCCTGGCGCGGTCTGCGTTCTGGGACTCCTCGACGATGATCGCCTCGTCACGATCCGAAATTTCAGAATTGCAACAGGAAAATGGCTCCACGAGTTCTGCGCGGGCAAACTCGAGCCAGGCGAGGATCCCAAAGCCGCTGCCGCGCGCGAGTTGGTCGAAGAGACGGGGTACCGCGCGCAGGAGATCGAATCGCTTGGTTCCTTCTACACATCGCCGGGATTCACCGACGAGCTGATGCACGCCTTCGTCGCCCGGGGTTTGACGCCCTGCCAGTCTCAGCTGCAAGAAGACGAGCGCATCGAGGTCGTCCTGCTCGCGGTGCCCCAGTTCACAGAGATGATTCGGCGCGGCGAAGTAGCGGATGGAAAGACGATGGCGACCTTCCTCCGCTGGCAACTCTCGCAGGCCAGCGCGCGCAGGTAGTCTCGAAGCTATGGGCGCACACGATCGTGAATACTGGAGAGGCGAGTCGTCGCGCGGTGGCGCGATGAGCGTGGTGCGGGGTTGGAGTGCGACGAACTGGATCATCGCGGCATGCGTCGCCGTCTTCGTGCTCGACGGATTTCTACCCCATCAGTGGGTGGTCGTCGGTTCGGAGCCGGTCGCGGGATTGCCCGATCCCATTCAGCGACTCGTGAATGAGGGCAAGATCCAAACGATGATGGCCGCGCCAGACGCGTATGCCAGCCGAAGGTCGATCGAGATAAAGCAGGAGGTGTTTGCTCAACCTGGGCAGGGTCCGCCAGTCCTCATCGCCACAAACACCCTGCAGTCAATGCCCTTCCTGCAGAAGTGGCTCTATTTCTCGACCTCCACCGCGTTGTATTCGAGCCTGCCAGGGGTTGGCGTGAGCGCCTTGCAACTCTGGCGATTGATCGGATTTCAGTTCTGTCACGCCAATCTCTCACACCTGATCTTCAATATG
>SIAB01000063.1 GCA_009692015.1 Phycisphaerales bacterium | reverse complement strand
CGCCACACCCAGGCCGATGCCGATCATCAACGGCGCCAACGCCAGTCGGGCCCCGGGACCGCCCGCTGCCGAAGTTCCACCGGGCCTTCGCGCCGCCCAGGTTCCGACGGCCAGGAGAGGCCAGAACACCCCGTGAAACAGCCCAGGCCACCAGTGCTGGATCCATTGTTGCGACCACCAAAGGTTCATGGTGCACCCCCCGCGTGTTGCCGGGCCAGGTCCCGCACCGCCCGTGCCGCGGAAACTGAAACCTCGCCGCGCTCCACCAAGGTCGCCAGCAGTTCCGAAAGCGGGTCGGGCTTTTGCCCGTTGAGCAGGCCCTTGAGCCGGTCGATCACCCGATCCAGTCGAGCCCGTATCGTGGGGTAGCTGACGTCGTAGGACTGGGCGAGTTCTTTGAGAGAACCAGACTTCAAGACCAGTTCGACCACGAGGTCTTGGTCCTCGCGTGGCAACTGGACCAGTGGATGATCACGCTCCGTCGTGGTCTCTGTTTTTGACGATTCGAAAGCCATATTGAACATTATGCATCATGATTTTCTATTTGTCAAGTATGATTTTCGTTTTATTCAATAATTCGGCCTGGGGTCCAGCGAGCTGCTCGAGGAGTTCAACGGCCGTGGCCGCGCACCAGCCCGCGATGAGTTTCTCTCCGATCGCGCCGGCCGATGCGAAGAGCTCGAGCAGCAGCGCAACCCGCATGTTCATCTACCGCGCACTCGAAGCCAGCAGCACCGGACCGCAGCTGGTGGCGATGATGCTGATCAATCCCGCCCCCATCGCCATCCGAAGATCCATGCCGAATCCCAGAGTGAGGATTGGAATGATCAGCACGCCGCCACCTAAACCCACCAGCGACCCCGCGACCGAGGCGCCGAAACAGCAAAGAGCGATGAGCATCAGGTTTGAGTCGACCACCAGTTCGGCAGGATATCGATCGGTCGAGGGGCGGCACCGCTGATGCCATCCTCATCATGGTGACCCGTGTGCGTTCGCGCGACCGAGGCGCTTCTGAAGTTCATGGGCGAGTGCGCTGGCAGTTCGCAGATCTGCCGGAGGACGCCAGTAAACATCGACCAGCCCCCGCTCATCACGGTCGCCAACGGTACGCACGCTGCCCTTGGTTCCCCGAAACATCTTGTGGATCACTTCAGGGTCGACTGCGCGAAAGATGAGGTCCTCTTCGCGCCGCAGAAGTGATCGCACCCCGAGCAGGGTGCAGAGCAATCGAATCTCAGTTTGCAGAAGGAAGGTTGTGGTCGACGCGGGTGCTTCTCCATAGGCACTGACGAGATCGGCGCAAGTGCGCGCCAGTTGCTCACGGGTGAGCGAGTCAGAGAGGCGGCGGTAGGCCTCGAGTCGCCTTCGATCGCTGGGGATATAGGTCTTGGGAATGAGTCCGACCAGTCCGATGTCGACCAGTGTGTCGAGTGGCACGATCTGCGGCTCGGCGCGCAGTTCGTGAACCGATTGCTCGAGCATCTTGCAATAGAGTTCGTAGCCAACCGCTGCGATGTGTCCCGACTGCTCGCTGCCAAGCAGGTTGCCAGCGCCGCGAATCTCGAGGTCGCGCACGGCGATGCGGAATCCCGCGCCGAGCATTGAATAGTCCTCGAGAGCCCGCAATCGTTTCATGGCATCGGGCGGCACGGGGCGATCCGTGGGCAGCAGCAGATAGCAATAGGCGCGGTGACTCGATCGACCCACGCGCCCACGCAGTTGGTGCAAGTCGGAGAGTCCGAATCGATGGGCGTTGTCGATGATCATGGTGTTCGCTGTGGCGATGTCGAGACCGCTCTCGATGATGGTGGTCGAGACCAGAATGTCCGCCTCGCGGCGCATGAATGTGCGCATCACTGCTTCGAGTTCGCCATCGGCCATCTGGCCATGACCCACGACGATGCGCGCATCGGGGGCGAGTCGTCGAACTTCATCGGCAGCTGATTGGATGTCGTAGACCCGGTTGTGAACCCAGAAGACCTGACCCTCGCGCGCGAGTTCTCTGCGGATCGCCCCCGCGAGGCGCTGGGTATCCCAGGGCGCGACCTCGGTGACGATCGCGCGGCGATCGGGCGGCGGCGTGGTGAGACTTGAAATGTCGCGAAGTCCCAGCATCGCCATATGCAGAGTTCGCGGGATCGGCGTGGCGCTGAGAGTCAGCACATCGGCCGTGAGGCGAAACTCGAAGAGCCGCTGCTTGTGCTCGACACCGAATCGCTGCTCCTCATCGATGACCACCATACCGAGGTCGTGGAAGCGGACATCGGCCGAGAGCAATCGGTGGGTGCCGATGACGATGTCAACCTTTCCCGCGGCGAGGCGATCCAATATCTCTCGAACCTCGCGGTCTGTCTTGAAGCGACTCACACCCTCGACCACAAATGGATAGGCGCGCAGTCGTTCGCGAAAAGTTCGCTCGTGCTGCTCAGCGAGAACAGTTGTCGGAACGAGCACCGCGACCTGGCGTCCAGAATCGACGCACTTGAACGCAGCGCGCAGGGCGATCTCTGTCTTGCCGAATCCGACATCTCCACAGATGAGACGATCCATCGGTCGCGCCCTCTCCATATCGCGCTTTGTTGCCGCGATCGAGGTCACCTGATCTTCGGTTTCAACAAATGGAAACTCAGCTTCGAACTCGCCCTGCCAATCAGAGTCGGGTGGATAGGCGATCCCAGGGGTTGATTCGCGAACCGCCTGCACGCGGATGAGTTCGCCCGCGAGATCGCGCACGGCTTCTGCAACGGCCTCCTTCTGCTTGTCCCAGCGCTTTCCTCCCAGCGCCGACAGATGTGGCTTGTGCGCGCCGGCACCGATGTATCGCTGCACGAGTGAAACCTTGCTCGCGGGAACATGCAGCAGACTTCCGCCATGAAACTCGAGCGTGAGATATTCCTCCTCAGCAGAGAGGGATCGCTCCGTCGCCGCGCGGCGCGCGCTTGGCGGAAGTTGTTTCAATCCGTGGTAGAGCGCGACGCCGTGATCGCGGTGCACGACGAAGTCACCGGGCTCAAAGAACAAGAATGCATCACGGGATCGACCGCTGCCGAGGTTGGTTTGCACCGCACTGCGTCGACGCACTCCAAAGCGATTGAGAAGTTCATGCCAGGGAACAAGCGCCAGGCTCGGCGTCGACTCGTCTTGCCAAACAAACCCGCGGTGCAGCCGTCGTTCTTCGATCTGGATCGAGAAGGCGATCGCATGCTGTGTGCAGAGTTCACCAGCACGAGAGCGGTCGCCACCCGTTTCGCAGAGAACAACCGTGGAATGGCTGCGCGCAAGTTGGGCGAGCGCCTCGATCGCCGCTGGGGTCGTTGGGGGAAATGGATCGAGCGCCGAGACCTGCAGGGCAACACTGCGTACGGGGTCTGCAACTTGAACCATCGAACCCATCTCGACCGTTCGCGCGCAGTGGGCGTGCAGCTCGCGCAGGACATCCTTCCAGGGCACCACCCCCCGACCGTCGGCGAGGCGATCCTGATAGCCGCGAGATTGTTCTGCAATCTCCGATGTTTCACTGAGGATGAGGACCGTCGTCGGGTCGAGCCGACGCGCGAGTGGGGCGACGCGATCGGCATCGAAGAGTCCTCCAGCGCGGATCAAGTCGATGGATTCGATCCGTCGATCGGTGGCCTGCGTTCCAGGATCAACCTCGAACATGCGCTCCACCAGATCGCCGAAAAATTCCAAGCGCACCGGCGTGAGCGATGCGACCGGAAAGATGTCGAGGATCCCACCGCGCACTGCGAAGCTTCCCGGAGTTTCAGCCGTTGCCATCCGCTCGTATCCACCTTGGCCCATCCATGACAGCAGCGCCTCGCGTGGGACTTTTTGCCCTTGGACGATTGTGGTCAAGAGCATGGGCATGTCCGCCTCTGCTGGAACCCCCTGCATCAATGCCGTGGCGGGAGCGACGATCACGCGCGGCGAATTTCGCGCCTCAACTTCGCGCAGCAAGCGCAGGCGATCCGCGAATTGTTCGGCAGCTTCTTGTCCCGCGGTCGACGCCTCAAGCGCTGGAAAGAGCGCGCACGAAACTCCCAGGCCGCGGATCTCAGCAACCGCTTCCTCGGCCTCGTCGCGGTGGGCAGTCACGAGCAGAATGGGTGCAGGTGTGCGACTGGCAATCGCAGCCACCACGACGGAAGTGCTTGATCCCGCCGCACCCTTCACGCAGAGTGGCAACTTTCCTGACGCCTGAGACAAGAGGCCGACGATTTGATCGAGCGGGCTCGAGGCGCAGATGCGGGCAAACCATTCCATTGCCAGAAATCTACGGGAGCGACGCGGGTGACGAGCGGATCAGTCTTGGAGCGGATTCGCCACGACGAATGGTTCGACGCCGCTGGCGATCGCAGGGCCGATGCCTTTCACGCGCTCGAGTGCGGCGACACCACCGAACGATCCGAACCTGGCGCGGTCATCGACAATCCGCGCTGCAAGCGCTGGGCCGATTCCCGGCAAGAGCGCCAGCGTTGCGGCATCTGCTTGGTCGATGTTCACCTGGAAGGTCGGCGGAGTGCTGACCGGCGCGCCAGTCACCCGCGCCACGGTCAGCTGCAGTGCCGTCGGAGCAGCGACCGCGATACCGATCGCAGCGATCAATCCGATCGTTCGACGCGAGAGTCTCTGGCGCGCGCGCATCGGCTCACTTGGGCGCATCGAGTGGCGCTCCCTGCGCATCAATGGGAGTCGCCGCGGTGCGAGCGGGCGATGGCGAATCCAACGGCTTCCAGGGACCGATTGGCTCAGCCAACGACTGACGCAGAGAAACGATTGATTTCAAGACTCCCTTGGCAATCTGCTTTTCGTCGACTGCTCCGTTGCGCGAGGCGGTTGGGGCAACATCCATCAAAGACTCCCAGAGAACCATGCCAACATGCGACTTGGACATCGCGATCGAAAACATTCGACTCGCCCAGACGGACTGGCTCTTGGCACTCCACGGCGTGCGCCAATATCCGGCCGTGGTTGCGGCTGGGCTACTGGGAGCGCCAAGGTCGACGAAGATCGACTTGCGTAGTGGCCGATAGGAATCGAGCAATGAAGAGAGTTCGAGTAAGTCGCGCGTGAGCTGCGCCGGGCCCGGTTCCCCCACGAGGAGTTGAATCATCAGGCAGTCCAGATGAATGCCATCGGTCACCAGCGCATCGACCAGTGCCCGTGGGGTGATCGCCCCTTCCCGCGACGCAACGCGGTGTCCGAAGGGTTCTGGAATCTCGAGCAGGGTCGGCACACCTTTGCGGGCTTGCCGCAAACCAACCACGACGCGCCGAGAAATCTCGACCATCTGCCCAAGATCGAGATTCCACCAGCCATTGTCATTGATCCCAGACGCGATGTTCCACATGCCGGTCTTTCCGGCGAGCTCTCTGCCGACCGCACCGCAGAAATTCCATACGCCATCGCGCAGCGCGCCAAAGTCTCCGCGCTTCTGAGCGATCCACGGGGGAACCATTTCGGGGCGCAGGTCGACCACCGGTCCTGCCAGAATTCTTTTGCCAGACTTCGCGGCCCAATCGAACCAGGGTGTCACGCTGCTGAAGTCGTACTTGCCAGGAGCGCGTTCGATCTGCGCCCAAGAAAGTGGAATACTGATGAGGTCGAAGGCCTGGGCCGATGCGGCCCCGCTGGCAGGCACAACGCGCGGATCAACGCGGACTCCAAGAATCATCTTCGATCCCGCCTTCACACCGAATCGCCTATGCAGTCCAACCTGCGCTTGCGCCACCGCCAACATTTCGCTGGCCTTGAGACCGGCGATCAACGCCTTCAGGCTCAGCGCATCGGCTTGGCCGGCGTCCTGGGTGGTCATGGCCGCAGTGAAAAAGAGCCGGGCCTCATTCCACCGCGACAGCGCGTCGGCCGCCGCGGGGTGATCCCAAATCTGCCAGTCCTCGCACTTGGCGATGAACAACTTGATTCGGTGGCGCGCAAGTTCGAGCATCAAGGCATAAGGTTCATCGCGCTGCTCGAGAAGGCAAGTCGATAGTGCCAGCCGTCCCATGTCCTTCAGTTCGCACTCGAGATTGATGGCCGCGGCTTGCCTCGTCTCTGGCTTGCACTCCAACCCGTTCTTTCCGAGGCGAATCTTTCCGCTCAGTGCGACATCATTCGCAGCGAGGAGATAGGCATGCGCGATATCGATCGTCGCTGCATTCTCTGAACTTGTTTGGACCGCGAATCGCAACATGGAAGGATTTCGAGTGTAGCGGTGAGGTTGGGTCGCTTTGTGTTTCCATACACTTTGGCAATGCCGATTCCGACTGCCGACGCACTCTTCGATACGACGCTTCCGCTGCGCGGTCGTCGGCAAGGAAAAGTTCGCGATGTCTATGAACTTCCCGCTGATTCGAAGGGGCCGCGACTCCTTCTCGTAGCAACGGATCGCATTTCTGCCTTCGATGTGGTGATGCCAACTCCCATTGCGGGCAAGGGACGGCTGCTCACCCAGATGGCCGCTGGTTGGTTCGCGCTCCTGCGCAGTCATGGCTTGGTTGGGGATCATCTGCTCTCGACCGACCTGCCACCGATTGCAGGAATTGGCGATGAAGTGCGCGCCGCGCTGCGGGGAAGAATCATGGTCTGCCGTGCCGCGCAGGTGATTCCCATTGAGTGCGTAGCGCGGGGATACCTCACGGGTAGCGGCTGGGTCGAGTATCAGGAGTGCGGCACGGTCTGCGGAGTTGCGCTTCCTCCGGGGCTCATCCAGTGCGATCGATTGCCAGTACCCATCTTTTCTCCGGCAACGAAGGCGGTCGAGGGTCACGACGAAAACATTTCCTTCGAGCGAGCGAGCGCGATTGTCGGCGCTGACTTGATAGCGACGCTGCGCACACTCACCCTGCGGATCTACTCAATCGCTGCCGAGTATGCACTTGCCCGCGGAGTCATCCTGGCCGACACCAAGTTTGAGTTTGGATTCGCCCTGGATGCGCAGGGATCGCCGACCGCCCAACTGCTGCTCGTCGATGAAGTTCTGACCCCAGACTCGAGTCGCTATTGGTCACTGGCGCAGTACGCGCCAGGTCGCGAGCAGGCGAGTTTCGACAAGCAGTTCCTGCGCAATTGGCTTTTGTCGCTCGTGGCAACTGGGGAGTGGAACAAGAGCGCGCCGGGACCCGAAGTTCCAAGCGACATCGTCGCCGGAACGGTCGCCCGCTACGAAGAAGCTCTCGCGATTCTCTTTCCCCGGTGAAGCGTCGGCGCTCAGGCGAGCGCAGCGTCTGCCACATTTCGTAGCAGCATCGCCACAGTCATCGGACCAACGCCACCTGGAACGGGGCTCATCCATCCGGCAACTTCTGCCACGGCTGGATCCACATCACCAACGGTGAATGACTTTCCGTCTGCGCCAGTCTGGCGATTGATTCCCACATCGATCACCACCGCGCCGGGTTTGATCCAATCTCTCTTCACCAGAGCAGCGACCCCCGCTGCCACCACCACGACATCGGCTTCGCGGGTCAGCGCTGCGAGATTCTGGGTGAACTTGTTGGCGCTGATCACCGTGGCTTCTTCCCGCATCAGAAGCACGGCGATCGGCTTGCCGACAATGTTGCTCGCTCCAACGACGACGCAGTTCGATCCGCGTAAGGTGATGCCGGTCGACTCAATCATCTCGATCACCGCCAGCGCCGTGCAAGGAACCAGGCTGCGGCGGCCATAGACAACATTGCCGATATTGGCCGGGTTCACGCCCTCCACATCCTTGTTGGGATCGATCAACGACTGCACCCGCTCTGCATCGACTCCCTCTGGAAGCGGAAGATGCAGCATGATGGCGCTGATCGACTCATCCGTGTTCATCAAGAGAACGCGCCCGGCAATCTCGTCGAAGCCAGAGGCCGAAGGAAGTGTGTGCAGGTGGTATTCGATACCCGCCTCAGCGCAATTTCGCGCCTGATTCTGGGCGTAGATCGTTGCGGAGCGATCTGTCCCGACAAGCACGGCGTCCAATCGCACAGACCGGTGCGCCTGCCCAACGCGCGTGCGAATGTCACTTCGAACTTGGGCTCCGAGTGCCTTGCCATCGATGATCCGAGCGGTCATAGGTGAAAGGTATCCCCTTCGGTATCCTCTTGTTGTTCGGTTGCAAACTTCTCCAGGAGACACCCATGCTTGCATTCGTCATCGCCGCAGCTCTCGCCCTTCCCCAAGACGCCACCAAAATGGTCGACAAGCCAGCGGCGCCCAAGGCGGTTCCTGCTGCCAAGACCGTTCCCGCGGCGAAGATCGTTCCAGTTGCCGGTGCAGCGCAGGCTGAGGTCGAACCACTGGAGCCAACGCTCACACCGGGTTCTCCCGCACCCTTTCCTGACATCGCCAACTTCATCAAGGGCGACTCGCTCGCTGGCTTCGAGCCGGGCAAGACATATGTGATCGAATTCTGGGCGACTTGGTGCGGTCCCTGCATCGCTGGAATGCCGCACTTGACCGAGTTGCAGGCCAAGTATGCAGATCAGGGAGTTCGCATCATCGGAATCAGCGACGAGCCGGTGACGAAGGTGAATACATTCCTTGCCAAGCCAGGTTCTGCCGAGAAGACGGGGTACACACTCTGCTCGGATGAGGATCGCTCGGCGCACAACCAATATATGAAGCCGGCGCTCCAGAATGGCATTCCCTGCGCGTTCATCGTGAAGGACAATGTGGTGCAGTGGATCGGTCATCCCATGGGCATGGATGATCCGATCGCTGAAGTGGTTGCTGGAACATGGGACCTCGCCAAATCCAAGCAGTCATTTGCCGGCGAGATGCAAGCAAAGAAAGTTCAGCGGCGAACCTCGGGGATCTTGCGCGAATCGCAGAAGTCAGGAGATTACAAGCAGTTTTTCGCGATGCTTGATGAGGCGATCGCCAAGGCAACCCCGCAAGAAGCTCTGGGGATGGAGATGCAGAAGTTTCAGATTCTCATCGGACCAGCCAATCAGCCTGAGGCTGGATACGCGCTGGGACGCAAGGTTGTTGCGGCACTTGTCGAACTCAAGAATGCTAGTGGGCTCAATCAGATTGCCTGGAATTCGTTGACCTCGCCCGGCATCAAGGTTCGGGACATTCCATTCTGCCTTGCCGCGGCGAAGGCCGCATCCGAAGCGAGCAAGGGCGAAGATGGTGCGATCTTAGATACCCTGGCCCGCGCCTACTGGGAATCTGGAGAGAAGCTCCTGGCCATCTCGACGCAACAAATGGCAATCGCGAAGACACCAGAGGGCACGATGCTCGATGAAATGAAGGAGACCCTCCAGGGTTACGAAACTGGTTCACCCGGCAGCAACGATCCGATTTGAGGATCGCTACTTGACCTCGACCTCTTGGTTGAGTTCTGCACTCAGGTAGATCGCGTCAATCACCGACTGAAGAGAACGCCCTTGTGCCCCCGTGGCAAAGGGCGTTTTTCTTTGGGTGACCATCTCGATAAAGTGACGGTACTGCTCATCCCAGGCTTGCTCGGTCGGATTGGTGGCATCGAACTCTGGCGAGATGTTGACCAGCATCCCCGCTTCTTCGGTGGCGATCGCAACTTCGTCGCCAAGCACGGCGAAGAATGCTCCTGCGCGCGTGCCCCAGATCGAAATGCCATCCTGTGTTGAATCCTCTTGAATATTGGCAGCCCAGGTGACATTGAGTTCGATGGTGAGACCGCCCGCACAGCGAATCAGTGCAGTCGCGCCATCCTCGACATCAAACACGCCGTCGAACTTTGGCGGTCCTGCCCACATCGAAGTGAATCGATAGTCCGAAATGGGATTGCCAAACTTCGACCAAGTCGTCCCACTCACCCGCTCGACCTTGGGATGACCCGCCAGGTGCAAGGCGAGGTCGAGCACGTGCACACCGAGGTCAATGAGTGGACCGCCCCCCGATTGACTCTTGGTTGTGAACCAGCCACCGAGTCCGGGAATGCCACGACGGCGGTGCAGTCTCGCCTTGATGTGATAGATCTCGCCGAATCGACCCGCGTCGATCCACTTCTTGGCAACCCGCGCCGTGGGTGATCCGCGGCAGACGAATCCCAGTTGCAGAAGACCCTTGCTCGACTGTGCGGCTGCGAGAATCTCGTCGCACTGCGCGGAGTTGAGTGCCATTGGTTTTTCCAGGAGCACATATTTTCCAGCCTGCAACGCCCTGCAGGCACACGCGCAGTGTCGGTGATTGGGAACCGCGATGGCAACTGCGTCGATGCCCTTCATCGCGAGCAGCGCGTCGATGCTTGGCGCAGCGATCCCGCCAAACTCGTTGGCGATTGCGGCCGCACGATCGGGGATCACATCCCACGCGCCCACCAGTTGCACGCCAGCGCGCCGGGCGGTCTGGGCATGCACCGTGCCGATGACACCGCAGCCGATCAATCCAAGACCAAAGCTCATATCTCTAGGATACGAAATCATGGCGACTGCACGGACTGTTGTTGTTGGCGCAGGCATTGTGGGACTCTGCAGTGCCTACGAACTCTTCAAGCGCGGCGTTGAAGTTGTGGTCCTCGATCGCAGCACGACATTCGAGAGTGCCTCATGCGGCAACGCCGGACTCTTCTCGATCGGCCACTATCCACTCACCAAACCCGGCGCATCGCTGCGCGGTATTCGCTGGATGTTCGACTCGGCGAGCCCGCTCTGGATTCGTCCGAGTCTCTCGCCACACTTGCTGCGCTGGCTGTGGACATTCCACTGCCACTGCAACCAAGCGCACTTGGAACGATGCGTGCGCACACTCTGCGCCATGGGATGGCGCACGATCCAAGCACTCGAGTCGATGCTCGACGCTGAATCAATCGACTGCCTTTACAAGCGCAGCGGATGGATGGATCTCATTCTCGATGGCCGCAATCTTGATGCCGCTGCACAGGAGGGGCGGGTTCTGGCGCAACACGGCTACCGCACCGATCGAATCTCTGGCGCAGAATTGCGGCGGCGGGATGGCGCATACCGCGAGGAGGTTGCTGGGGCGATCCACTATCTCGATAGTGCGATCATCCATCCGGCGAAGCTGGTTCGCGGACTTGCTGATGCCCTGCGACGGCGGGGCGTTGAGATTCGCATGGGGGCGTCGGTTTCGTCACTCGAGCGCGATCCTGCCGGGCGCTGCGTGGGAGCGCGGCTCGAAGGCGGCGAGGTTGTGCGCGGCGAGACGACGGTGCTTTCTGCCGGCATCTGGAGCGACGAACTTGCCGCGAGCATCGGCGTGCAGGTACCGATGCAGCCGGCGCGGGGCTATCACATTCAATTGGATGGCGTCGCGCAATTGCCGCTAACCGGCGGCGTGATGCACGAGACCTTTGTGGCCTACAACCCAATGGGCACGCAGCTTCGACTGGCCGGCACGCTCGAGATTGCGCCGGTCGGTCGCCCGTGGATGCGCAAGCGGATGAATGCGCTGATGACCGGCGCGCGAAAGTATCTGGAGGGCATCGATCGGGGGCGGATCACAGAAGAGTGGGCTGGGTACCGCCCCTGCACCGCCGATGGGATGCCGGTGATTGGATTCGTGCCCGGGACTCCCGGGCTTTATGTCGCGACCGGACATGCGATGATGGGTTTGATGCTGGGTCCGGTCACCGGGCAGATTGTCGCTGCGGATGTTTGCGGCGAACCAACGACGATTGACCCAGAGGTCTTGCAGTGCGTGCGACCCGGGCGGTGAGAGCGCGCCAGACAAGTTGCCGCGAGAGGCGCAGACATGCTGCGCCCAGAAC
>SIAB01000062.1 GCA_009692015.1 Phycisphaerales bacterium | reverse complement strand
GTGATCTCAATCACCGATGGCCAGATCTACCTGCAGCCCGAACTGTTCTCGGCCGGTGTGCGCCCGGCAATCAACGTGGGTATCTCCGTGAGCCGCGTCGGTGGAGCCGCGCAGATCAAGGCGATGAAAGAAGTCGCGGGATCGCTGCGCCTCGATCTCGCTGCTTACCGAGAACTCGAAGCGTTCGCCCAACTCGGAACCGAACTCGATGCGGCCAGCAAGCGGCAGCTCGACCGCGGCGCGCGAATGGTGCAGATTCTCAAGCAGGGTCAGTACACACCATTCGACACGATCGATCAGTGCATTTCGATGTTCGCTGGATCCAAGGGGTTTCTGGATGATGTCGCAATTGACAAGGTCAACAAGTTCGAAACCGACATGCTCAACTACTTCAAGGGTCCGCAGAAGTCGCTGCGCGATGAGTTGTCCAAGGCCAAGTCGTTCAAGGGACTTGAGGACAAGTTCATCGCGGCACTACGAACCTTCAAGCAGTCCTGGAAGGCCGCGTGACCCCGAGCTGGCTTGACCAGCACCGTGCTTGCTATTCCAGTTGTTCTGTCTGCGTCACAGGTGGCGCTGGGTTCATCGGTTCGCACATTGTGTCGGCGCTCGATCAGCTCGGCGCGCGTGTCACCATCATTGATGATTGTTCCAACGGTCGTCGAGAGAATCTCGCAGGTCGATCCGATCGAGTTCGATTGATCGAGGGGAGCATCTTGGATTCCGCCGCCCTGGCAGAGGCCGTGGGCGGGGCGAAGATCGTGTTTCATCTTGCGGCGCTCGGTTCGGTTCCGGCATCGCTTCTGACTCCCGAGCGCTTTCAGGAAACGAATGCAACCGGCACGATGCGCGTGCTCGAAGCAGCCCGTGCGGTCGGCGTTGGTCGAGTGGTCTATTCGGCCTCGAGCTCTGCCTATGGCGATACGCCGACCTTGCCGAAGGTCGAGACGATGATTCCAGATCCGCGCTCGCCCTATGCCGTTACCAAACTCGAAGGCGAGCATCTCTGCCGAGCATGGGCGATTTGCTTTGGCCTCTCGACCATCAGCCTGCGATACTTCAACATCTTCGGTCCACGGCAACGCCCAGATTCGCAGTATGCCGCAGTCGTTCCAAAGTTTGCCACGGCGCTTCGGCAGGGGATCTCACCCGTGATCTTTGGTGATGGCGGTCAAACCCGCGACTTCACCCATGTCGACAACGCCGTCCACGCCAATCTTCTCGCGGGATCCTCGCCGCGAAAACTGCAAGGCGAGATGGTCAACATCGGCTGCGCCGACAAGTTCACCCTGCTCGAGTTACTCGATCAAATGAATGCGATTCTGGCAACCAAGGTCTCTCCAAGGTTCGAACCAACGCGCCAGGGAGATGTCCGCGACAGTCTGGCCGCCGTTGGAGCGGCCAAGGCACTCATTGGCTACGAGCCCGTGATGCACTTTGCAGAGGGGTTGCGGGCGACGTTGATGAATCGGTGAGGGGCAACGCACCGCACCAGAGGCTCCGATCGTCGAGTTGCTGCGGTATCTCTACTCGCCGATGTCCTCGGCCCAGAGGTCCGGCTTCTCGCGCTTCATTCTCTCCATCAAGGCGATGCACTGGGCGTCATCGAGCACCGTCAACGAAATCCCGCTCGCACGCATCCAATCTTCGGCGCCGAGAAATGTCCGATTCTCGCCAATGACAACATGTGGAATCTTGAAGAGGATCGCCGTGCCCGAACACATCGGGCAGGGGGAGAGCGTCGAGACAAGCGTGAGCTTGTGCCAGTCACGGCGCCGACCAGCCTTGCGAACACAATCCACCTCGGCGTGCGCGGTGGGGTCACCCGATTGCACCCGCTGATTGTGCCCACAGGCAACGATCTCGCCCCGCTCATCAAGCAGCGACGATCCGATGGGGATGCCGCCCTCGCGCCATCCCTTTTCGGCTTGTTCGATGGCCGCTGCAAGACCGCGGACAATGTGTTCGTTGTTCAGGATGGGATCCTCATTCGTGCTGGCGCTGTCTTGGATCGCGCCGGTGCCGTTCGACCGCGCTCTGCCGAGCGCGTGGCATGCGGAGGCACGGTTCCCGCGGGCAGCCGGAGCGTGTTGATGACTCCAGCGGCCAGGAGCGCCGCGATCGCGGTCGCCGGAGAAAATGGAAGCGCGCTGATCGCCGCCAGTGCCCCGACTTCACTTGCCAAGAAGAAGCAGGGGATCGCTGCGAAGAACGATGCCGCAACGAGCACGAGTGTGAAGAGCAGTGCGTTCCACGCCATGCGAGCCATCGGCCCAAAGTTGGCAAAGAGCAGAACCGCCCCCGAAAGCGCCATTGAGATCAGGCCGCAGACGAGGGGTGGCGCGAGGCGCGCCGCGCTCGACTGTGAGAGAACCATCGTGAGCGCCGCTGTAGATGCCAGAGCGCAGGTTCCGATCACCACTCTTCGCATGATGGTCGCGCGGCGGCGACCGGCAAGTGGGTGATCGATTGGCGCGAGTGCATCGCCCGCAGCGTCAACCTCGAATTGACTTGAGGCGCGCACCAGTGACGCCAGTTGGTTCATTCCCTTGAAGGCCCATCCAACCAGCAGCGCCCACATTCCGGCGCATGCTCCCGCGACTGCCACCAGGGTTGGGATCCCCTCTGGCTTTGTGGCAGTATCGAGCACGAATCCAGCGCTGGCAACCAGGGCAAGCGCGCCGGTTGAAAGTGTCGCGATCACGACGGTGTCTTCGTGCCGACAGCGCGAAGCGATCAACGCGGGCAAGAAGATGGCAAGTCCGACAATCGGTCCGAGTGAAAGCGCCAGAGAGAGACTGTGCGTCAAGCTCGCCACGGCGAGGCATCCCAAGACGAGTGTGATCGCTCCCCAGGTCGTCGTCCCACAGGGATGAACGATCGGTCGATGCAGCGACTTCTCAACAGTGCGCTGCACCGTGACGAGCGGCGTTGGCAGATCGAGCCCGGTTTCAGGCCTGGTGATGAGCGCGCAGGGAGATGGAAATCGCACGAATCGATCGGCACCCACGGTGATGGCTGCGCCAAGGCAGATTGCTCCGTGCAGCGCAAGGAGTCCAACGAGTGATGAGGCGCCGATTGCAAGAGGGAAGCACAGCGCCGAAAGCACCGCAAGCAGAAGCATCACCGCAAACCACAATTCAAAGTTGGCCAGCGAGCGCAGTTGACTCTCGGCGCGGCGTGAACGATCGCGCGCCAGATTGAGGGCGACGAGTGCCGGAAGAACCGGGAGCAGAGCTGAGATCGCCATCACAGCGGCGGCGTGAACGCGTTCGTGGGCGACCAGTGATGGTGCATCGTCTTCGATGTTTGCCACACGCGCGGCATGCAGGCGATTCGGTGTCGATGCCGATGCCAGTGATGCAGCCGCAATCGCGCACCAGGTTGCGATGAGCGCGATCCACGGTGCTGCCGTGAACGAGTGGATCACCGCGGCGATTCCCTCCCGTGCCAGAGCCCCTGCGAAAATGGTCAGGATGACGGCAAGCCCGCTCCACGCAACGATTGGCGCGTGGACTCGAATCGTTGGGGAGAGCGCGATCATGACCAAAACGATCAGCAGAATCACAAGAATGCCAGCCGGCGGGGCTGCGATCGCGATCGTGGCTCCAACGCTCCAAGGCATGAGCGTCGCGATCACCGCGATGCTCGCGAGTCCTGCTGTCGCGAGCGAAGCGAGGTGTGCGCGCCCGGCAAAGTGGCCTGCAAGATCTGGGGGTCGAAGTTCAAGCAACTGCTTCCGATCTGGCCACGCGGCGTATGCAATCATCCATGGAAATGCGATGGTGCCGCCGAGCAGGAGCAGCACGATCCACGGTGTCCAGATCAGTTGCGATGCAGAGAGCAGGTGAGCGACTGGCGCAATCGTCAGCGTGACTGCCGCAAGTATCGGAATGCGTCGAGCCAGCGTCGGGTGGCAGCGCATCGTCACAGCGTGTGCGAAGGCGACCAACAGAGTTGCACAGCCGGTCCACGCAGCGATCCGCAGGAACGCTCCGCGCAGATCAAGTGCGACGAACTCAGGCACGGCGCCGATCGTTGCGGTGAAGGCGACCGCCATCGCGGTGAGCGCCAGAAACGCGGGGGCTCGCGGAGGTGTCTCGGCGGCGCGTGTTGTGCAGTGATCGTCAAGCCACGCCCGGTCGAGCGCAGCGTCAGCTTGGGGTCCATTCTTCGGAGAGCTCTGCCGGCGTGGCAAGCGGTTCGGTGGTGGTTGTGGCGGAGCCGATTCGCTGGAAGAACTGGAATCGTCGTCGGATGACGACGCGGTGGTGGTCCGCGGCTGCGAGACCCGCTCGCGTTGTCCACCTACCCGTGGTGTTGCGCTCTGCAATCCGCTCGGGCGAGCTGGCTGCGGTCGACCGAGTGCCGAGTCATCCGCAACGCCATCAATCATTCGATAATTTGTTGGAGGGGCTGGGCTGCGCACAGGTTCGTGGCGAACCGACGGCACCGTTGGAGATTGCGGGGCCACCAGCGCTGAGGCACTCGCAACCTTGGCCGTCAGCAGTGCGATCGCATCCGCAGCGACCTTGGCATCGGTCGCCGCTTTCGCGACCGCCTCGCGGGGAAGGAGTGGTACGCCCGGCACCGTTCCACCCGCCTCGATCAACCGTTGACTCGACTCCGCAACAAGTTGCTCCAGCATGCCGAGTTCTTCACAGGACCGCGCATAGTCCCCCTCGAGTCGCTGCTTGGACCCATTGAGAACGATCATCGCCGCCTGCATCGAGCGCTCATTCATGGTTCGCGCATCGCGTTCTGCCTTTGCAGCGCGTTCATTGGCAGCAGTGATCTTGTCCTCAGCTGCAGCGCGGGCGGAGGCCTCGAATGTGGCGCGCTTGGCGTGCGAGTCGCGGTCGCGGGTGATCGCCGTGCGTTGCTCTTCGACACTCGCCAGCTTCTGTGCCACAACTTTCGCTTGCCCATGCGCTTCGGCGAGCGCCGCATTCGCCTGTTCTTCTCGGACGCGCACCGTCTGCATATCGTGACTTGCCTCGGAGAGTCTGATTTCAAGATCGGTGATCCGCCGACCCGCCTCCTGGGAGAGTTTCTCATAACTCGCCAGCAACTGCCGCGAACTTCCTTCCGCCTGATCGCGCAGTCCGCGCTCTGCGGTCACTTGCTGCTCGCGTGATGCGACCGCAGCCTGGGAGGTCGCCAGAGCGCTGGCGAGCTCGTCGCGTTCACGGCTGGTCGCAATGAGAGCCGCACGGGCTGCCTCCTCGAGTTGACCGAGTTTCTCCAGGTCTTGATGCGCGGCGACCATGTCCGCGTTCTGGGCATTCGCAAGCGATTGGCTCGCCGCCAGATCGCGCTGCACAGAAAGAGTCTGCGCGGCAGCGTCATCAGCGCGGCGCTGCTGTGTGTCGTGATCCGCGCGCATCGCAGCGAGGTCGGCACTGAGCCCGCGGTTTTCTGTCTCGCGTCCCTCGGATCGCAGCGACTCACGAAAAATAAGTTCGTCCCGCGCGACAATGCGGGATTGCTCCGCTGCAAGTTCGCGTTCAAGCGCACCTTGCCGCTGCGTTGCGACCCCGACACTTTCGCGGGCGATCGCGAGATCGCTTTGCAACTGGGCAGCATCGGCACGCGCAAGGTCGCGCGCGTTCTCGGTCTCAGCCAACTGAGCGGCAGCATCGTGGGCGCAGTGCTGGCGCGATTCGATTTCCTTGGCTTGTTCGGCAATGCGTCGATTCAAGTTCTCCGCGCGCTCGAGAAGCGTTGCAATGTCCGCCTCGCGGTCGGTGCGATCCACGGTGACGCACTCAACTTGGGATCGCGCCTCGCTGACCGCGATTTCCAAACCAGCCGCCCGCGCTGTTTGCTCGGTGAGTGCTGTGCAGGCCGCGTGGAACTCCCCTTGCAGCACGCCAAACTCGCGGCGCAGCCGAACCAGATCTGTCTGCGTCGCGCCGACTGCCAGCCGCGTGGAATCCCGTTCGGCGATGGCTGCATCGCGGTCGCTTACAGCGCCATCGCGCGCTTGGAACGCTGCGTCGCGCTGCTCGGTCGCCCTCGCGATCCAGGTGTTGGCTTCGGATTGCAATCGTCGGGCGTCGGTCGCAACCGTTTCGGCGATCTCAACGCGTCCCTTTGCCGCATCGAGTTCGTGTTGGATCGCACCCCGATCGTTGGCGAGTTGCTGCGCATGGGCTTGTGATTCCCCAAGGGCATGCTCGATCGCGGTGACCCGTGTCGATTCTTGCGCGAGGGCCGCGGAGGCCGCGTTGTAGTCGCGCAGCGCACTGTCAAACTCACGGCGGGTGCGCGCGAGTTCGGTTTGGATCGAGGCAACCATCACCCGCGTCGTGTCGCGGTCTGCGATTGCGCGATCGCGGTCGGTGATGGCGGCCTCCCGTTCGGTGACCGCTCCATCGTGCAGCTTTACTGCGGAATCCCGCTGTTCCGCGATGCGTGCCGCACCGGCATTGGCCTGCGTATGGTCGCGCCGAGCATCGAGGGCCGCCGCTTCGGCGGTTTGCGTTCGAGCCAGAAGTGCCGCGCAAGTGTTTTGCAATTCACCCAGGCTTGCCCGCGCCTGTGTCAAGTCGGCGGTCTGTTCCGCTGCGGTCACCTGCAAGGTTGCGATCGTGCGCTCCACAGCCCGCCGCGTCTCATCGGCAACGCGCAGAGCGTCTTGCGAGTGGCCAAGCGAATTCGCGAGATCGTCTCGTGTGGCATTCGCTTCCTTCAGCAGTTGCTCCACGACCGCTTGCACGCGCAACGACTCTTCGAGCGCCCGGGTGATGGGGCCATCCGAGTGTGCCTCTTGCAGGATGGCACGCTCCGTGCTGAGATCTTCGAGTTGCCGCTCGAGCGTCGCAATCGTGGTCGACATCTTGGCACTCGCCTGCGAAGCCGTGTCGTCGCGCGCGTGCGACGCCTCGGCGAGGTCACTGCACTGTCGCTGCAATTGCGCGAGCGAATCCGCTGCCTGGTCTGACTGTTCACGCAATTGCGCGCGCGCGCCCTCAGCCGCGTTGTACGAAACTTGCAACGCGTCGAGTTCTATGCGCAGCCGTTCTGATCGCTCCTCTGCCGCTGCGGTTCGAGGGTCGGGCTCAACCGCGACCGGCGCCGCCACTGACACCGGCGCCGCTACAACGACAGCCTCGCGCGTTCGAATCGGCAAACCCGAAAGCGTCGACGCGGCGCGCCACTTGGTATCGCCACTTCGACAAACCATGTCATCGGTAAAAAGTTGATTCGACATCGCGAGTTCGCGAATCTCCTTCGATGTGAGCGCATGAAGCAGCTCGCCATCGGCGCGCCGAATGTTGTATGTAGCGGGTTGAACGGGTGCGGAATTGACGGGCATGTGGCAACCTTCCTTGGAAGGCGCGCTCGGCATCTCTCCACCAACCGTGAGTGCGGGAAGTCCGATTCGAGCCACTCACACCAAGTCGCGCCAACACCAAATTGTGACTGCGAGCATTACACCCGATTGCCGAGAAATAACAAGATCAATTCGGTTGAAAACACCCCGGCGTCCACCGCCGACCGCCGCCACACTGCCGACCGATCACTCGTCGTTGACGGCCTCGACCGTGAGCTCGTCCTGAGCGTCACCGCCAGCTTCAATCGCCTTCATTCGCGCCCAGTCATCGCCCGAGATCAGCACCTCGCGGGCAACGGATCCCTTGTGGTCTGAGAGAATTCCTGCGCCAGACATCTGGTCAACCAACCGCGAGGCACGTCCATATCCGATCGCCAGTCGGCGCTGCAACAGGCTCACCGACCCGCGGCCAGTCTCGATGAGAATGTCGACAGCCTTGTCAAAGAGTGGATCGCGCTCGTTGGGATCGACCTCGACTCCCTCGGCTGCATTCCCCTGCGCAGAACTCTTTACTGCCAGCAGACTTCGCTCGAAACTCGGGGCGGCGACATCCTTCAGGAAGGTGACCACACGACGGGTTTCGGCGTCGGTCACCAGCGTGCCTTGGCAGCGGCGCAGCTCGCCACTTCCCGATGGGGTCAGAACCATCATGTCGCCCTGCCCTAACAGAAGTTCGGCACCCTTTTGGTCGAGCACGATGCGACTGTCCATTCCGCTGGCCACCTTGAAACCGATGCGGCAGGGCATATTCGCCTTGATGAGTCCGGTGACGACATTGGCCTGCGGCCGCTGTGTTGCAATCACCAAATGGATCCCAACCGCCCGCGCCTTCTGGGCGATCCGCACGATGTGGGTTTCGACCTCCTTATTGGTCAAGATGAGATCGGCAAGCTCATCGATCACAAAGACCATGTATGGCAATTTCTTTGGGATCCGAGCCTTCGCAACATCATCTTCTGGCTTGAGTCGGGCGTAGAGCTCCTCATCGCCCAGGGCGTTGTACCCGGCGATATCGCGCACTTCGGTCGAACGGAAGAGTTCGTATCGCTCCTCCATCTTGCCGACGGTCCACTCGAGGATCCCAGCCGCATGATTCATGTCGGTCACAACGGGAGCCATCAAGTGCGGGATGTTTGCGAACTGGCTCATCTCAACCATCTTTGGATCGACCAGCACCATCTTCAATTCATCGGGTCGCTTGGTGTAGATCCAACTCATGATGATGCTGTTCATGCAGACGGACTTTCCAGATCCCGTCGTTCCGGCGATCAGCACATGCGGCATCTTGGTGAGATCGAGAACCAGCGGCTCGCCAGCACTGTCCTTTCCAAGGAACATCGGCAGACGCATTCCATCGGCGTGCCCGCTCGACATGAGCTCCTTCATCCGAACCTTTTCCTTCTGACGGTTTGGCACTTCGATTCCAACGGCGGTTCTTCCAGCCATGTTGGCGATGATCCGGATGTTCGGAGCACCGAGGGTTCGGGCGATGTCCTTGGCGATTGTTTCGAGTCGGGCGACGCGCGTGCCTGGAGCGAGTTCAACGGAGTAGAGGGTCACAACAGGACCGCTCTCGATCCCAACCACCTCGCCATCGAGTTGATAGGTGCGCAGCGCTTCGGTGAGGACCCCAGCCTGTTCGCGCACGAACGATTCCATACGCTCGCCGAAGTTCTCTTCGGGATCCTCGAGCATGTCGAGTGTTGGAAACTTGTAGCCCGTGTAATCAACCTCGCGCGGAATGTCCTCGTCGCGCGCCACAACCTTGTTCACGCCGGCCATGCGCACCGGCATACGGGCGATGCGCTCACGCAGTTGTTCGGCGGTGAGGGCCGGCGGAGCGGTTGGCTGGATATCTGCTCTTTCCTCGTCGTTTTCGGTTGTTTCTTGGTCGCTCTCTCCACGCTCCCCGCCCGCGGAATATGCATCGCCGACCTCATCATCGGTGTCAGCCTCGAGCACAGTTCCCCGACTCGCCGCCGCCGCCGCCGCGCGCGAATCACGCACGAGACGACGACGACGATCGAGCGCGCTCTCCACAATTTCCTTTTCGTCCTCGTCATCCGCCCCATCTGACATCACACCGCCTGCAACGGCTGGCTGCAGTCGAGTCGTGCTTCGGCCCAGAAAATTGCGACCGAAGAATCCTCGATAATCGAAATCCCACACTGGATCGAGTGCGCGCACCGCCTTGACAAGCGCACCCGGGAGAGCCATCACAAGTTCATCAACCGCCACAGTGAAACCGATCAAACACGCGCAGAGCACGACGATGCTCGATCCAATTGGACCGAACCGTCCCCACACTTGATCCGCCATCCACCCGGGAACCAGTCCAGCTTCTGCGCCAGAGAGCGCTCCCCACTGTGGAAACCAGAGTGCGTGCAGTGTCGAGACCGCAAGCATCGCGATCACAGCACCGATCGAGCGCACGATTGGGTGTGGGATGGATCGACCCGATGCGATGACACTGAGGGCATATCCGCCGCAAAGCACAATCACCCAGACGCCGAATCCCAGGCCCTCATAAAGTCCATAGGCGATGACCGCGCCGACCCGTCCCCCCCAGTTCTCTGGTGGATACTGCTGGACTGCGACTGTGTGACTAGGCCAGTCGAAGCTCGAGAAGCTCATCAACGATGTCGCGGCGTAGAGCCAGAGTGCGGCGCCTGCGAGCCAGAGAATTTTCTGTGTCATCGATGCGGGAGGGAGAGCGCGCGAGTTGGTACTCGGGCGTGCGATAGCCATAGGCGACTTCTTTGCCATAGGGTCAGTCATCGGCAGGACAGACTGCGCCGAATCAATTAGCCTTGGGATTCATGCACTTTCGCCTCGTCGATCAAGTCCTCGAATGCACGCCCGATCGGGCGGTGACGGTGAAAAACGTGACCTTGGCCGAGGAGTACCTGCAGGACCACTTTCCGGGCTTCCATGTTCTGCCTGGAGTGTTCATGTTGGAGGCGTTGGTGCAATCCGCTCGCCTGGTGCTCGCAGCCCGCGATCTGGCGCGTGCGGGGGGGGCGCCACGGCGGATGGTTCTCGGGGGCGTCAGGGCGCTGAAGTACGGAATGTTCGTTCGCCCCGGCGAGTCGCTGCGCAGCGAAGTCACGATCGACAAGGAAACAGATGATGGAAGCGTTATCTTCCGCGGCAGTGCAACGGTGGTTCGGGTCTCGGCATCAGCCTCGCCCGACACCGCAGTCAGCGGACGCTTTACCATGCGCCCAGTACGGATGCTTCAATTGTGACAGGAGGTTCTCGTTGTCTATGAGTCAAGAAGATATTTTCAAGAAGGTTCAGGGAGTTCTGGTCGATGCGCTGGGCGTCGATGATGAGGAAGTCACGCCGACGGCGCGGCTCACCACCGACCTGCACGCAGAGTCGATCGATTTTCTCGACATCGTGTTCAGAATCGAAAAGGCCTTTGGATTCAAGATCGGCCAGGGCGAACTCTTTCCCGACAACATCAACGATCCAAAGTATGTGCAAGATGGACTGGTCAACGCAGCTGGTTTGGCGCTCTTGAAAGAGAAGATGCCGCACGTTGATTTCAGCGAGTTCGCGAATGATCCAAAGCTCGAGAAGGTCTCCGAGGTCTTCACCGTGACCAGTCTTGTGAATTTCGTGCAAGGCAAATTGGCTGCCAGCGCAGCGGCGTGACGCCGCGAGTATGACCCATGCGCTGGCTTTGGATTGACGCGATCTTGCTACACGAGCCCGGCACGCGGCTTGTTGCGATCAAGAATGTCTCGCTCGCAGAAGATCACCTGCACCAGCACTTCGCCGAGGGGGCGGATGGTCCTGCGCAACCCATGATGCCAGCGAGTTTGATGCTCGAGGGAATGGCGCAGACTGCTGGAATTCTCGTAGGCAGCGTGCGCGGCTTCAAGGAGAAAGTGATTCTCGCCAAGGTCACCGAGGCAGTCTTCGAGAGCGATGTCTTTCCAGGGCAGTCAATTCGCTACGACGCGACGATTGATCGCATGGATGACATGGGTGCTTCGACAATGGGCACGATCAGCAGGTTTGACCACAGAGGCGGGGGATGGATCGACATCGGTCGCACCGAGATCATTTTCAGCCATGTGGATCAGAATCGAGCTGGACTCGAACTGCCCGAGCACAACTTTGTCTTCGGCGAGAATTTTCGAGCGATTCTTGGTGGGTTGTTGCCCAAGGCTTGACGAGACCACCCCCCGGTTACGGGCAGAAGCAGCTGTGTAGACAGCACAATCTGCCCGTAGAGTGGGTCCTCGCATGACAACTTCCACAGCACCACTCGCCTCGATGACGATTCGCAATCCAGCCACAGGTGCAGTCGTCGGTATGGTCGACTCAACTCCGCTGGGCGAAATCGACGGGATCGTTGCGCGTGCGCGCTCTGCGCAGCCTGCGTGGGCGGCGGTGGGACTTGATGGGCGCGCAGCCGCAATCAAGGGGGCGATTGGCGTGCTCAAGGCTCGTGCCAGCGAACTCGGCGCACTTGCCTGCGCAGAGATGGGCAAACCCGTGCACGAGGCCGTCGGCGAAGCGAACTACGCGAGTGATGGACTCGCGGAAGAGATCGACGAGATCGTCGCTGCGCTGCGCGACGAACTGCTCGAAGATGAAAAGACTTCGACGCGACTCGTTTTTGATGCGCTGGGAGTTGCGGCAGTCATCACGCCTTGGAACTTTCCAATTCTCATGCCATCGCAGTCGGTCATTCCCGCATTGATCGCAGGCAACACGGTCGTGATGAAGCCGAGCGAAGTCTCGCCGCTGAGTGCCGACGCGTGGGCGAAGTGC
>SIAB01000061.1 GCA_009692015.1 Phycisphaerales bacterium | reverse complement strand
CGCGCTCGCCGCACTTCTCGAAGAACTCTGTGAACGTCGGGGTCAGCCGCTCACAGCGATGCCAACGAATCCAGAGCAAGGAGCGCATCACACACCAAGCCCGCGGGCAATCCAGGACGCCCTCAGCGCAATGGAGATTGCCGAGCGGTCGATGCGACTCGTTGCGGGCGCTCCACTGGACTGGCACGAGATCATCGGGCGCTATGGAGAAACATGGCAGAAGGCGCGCAAAGCGGCGAAGGCCGGCTGGCTCGGTCGGAGCGAATCTGCGCTCCATGATCTGCGCAAGAACTTTCAACGACTCGCGGATCAGTCCGCTTTCCTCGGCGGATGCATGACCGCGCGGGCGGGATCGGCTCGCAAGCGACTGCGTCGCGCCGCGGAGCACCTCGGTCGCTCGCGCGATCTCGATCTGCTCGCCGACAAGATCAGGGGATCGTCCGCACCGGGGCGGGGTCTTGCCAAACGAGCCCTCGTCCTGCGCTCGGCCGCGGTGCGGTCGGCTCGCAATGAATCTCGGATCGCGCTGCGATCATCCTTCGCCCAAGTCGCACGAAGTCTGAATCGCGGCATCGCGCGAATCGCCCCGCGCCACACCGCGCGCGACTGAGCCACTGGCGCTTTTCGCTAGGCTTGACCACATGGCAAATCCAACCACAGCGATCACGCCGACGCGCAGCGAAAATTATTCCGAGTGGTATCAACAGGTCGTCAAAGCGGCAGATCTTGCCGAGAATTCAGCGGTTCGCGGCTGCATGGTGATCAAGCCCTGGGGATATGCGATCTGGGAAAACATTCAGCGCGTCTTGGATGGCATGTTCAAGGAAACTGGTCACCGCAACGCATACTTCCCACTCTTCATCCCGGTGTCCTTCCTGGAGAAGGAAGCGGCGCATGTGGAAGGGTTCGCCAAGGAGTGCGCGGTCGTCACCCATCATCGACTCGAAGTGGGGCCGGATGGCAAACTCATTCCTTCAGGCGAGCTCGACGAACCGCTGGTGGTTCGCCCAACTTCTGAAACGATCATCGGCGCGACCTATGCCAAGTGGGTGCAGAGCTACCGCGATCTTCCGATCCTGATCAACCAGTGGGCCAATGTTGTTCGTTGGGAAATGCGCACGCGCCTCTTTCTGCGAACCACCGAGTTTCTCTGGCAAGAGGGTCACACCGCGCACGCCACGCGTGAAGAGGCGGTCGAAGAAACGCTGAAGATGCTCAAGGTCTACGCCGCCTTCGCCGAGGGTTGGATGGCCATGCCGGTGATCCAAGGCAGTAAGACGGATGGCGAACGCTTTCCTGGTGCGGTCGACACATACTGCATCGAGGCGATGATGCAGGATCGCCGCGCGCTGCAGGCAGGCACCAGCCACTTTCTGGGACAGAACTTTGCCAAAGCCAGCGAGATCCAGTTTCTCGATGCGAATGGCGCGCAGCAATTTGCGTGGACGACTTCGTGGGGGGTGAGCACACGGCTGGTTGGTGCGATGATCATGGCCCACTCCGACGATGATGGTCTCATTCTTCCGCCAAAGTTGGCGCCCGCGCATGTGGTGATCATTCCCATCGCTCACAAGCCAGAGGATCTGCAGGCCATCACGGATTGGACCCGCGCGCTTGCAGCCGATCTGCGCAAGCAATCATTCGATGGACGACCCGTGCAGGTGGAACTCGATGCCCGCGACATGCGCGGAGGCGACAAGGCCTGGAGCTGGATCAAGAAGGGCGTGCCGGTGCGCGTTGAGGTTGGTCCCCGCGATCTCGCGGCGGAGAGCGTCTTCATGGCGCGCCGCGATCGACCACACAAGGAAAAAGTGGCCGTCAAGCGCGGCGAATTCATCGCCGGCATCGCAGCGCTCTTGCAAGAAATTCAAGATGGTCTCTTCGCACGAGCGGATGCGTTTCGGCGCGAGCACACCAAGGTCATCGATGACGCCAAGGAATTCGAAACCTTCTTTACTGCGCCAACGGTCGCCGAGAACCAGCCGACTCCGATCCATGGGGGGTTCGCACTCGCCCACTTCTGCGGCGATCCAAAGGTCGAAGAGGAGGTAAAGAATCGACTTGGCGTGACGGTGCGGTGCATCCCGATCGAGGACTCCAACGATCCCGGAAAGTGCATAATGACTGGCGCTGCGAGCAAAAAACGGGTTATCTGGGCGAAGGCTTACTAGGGCGATTGGAAAGGAGGGCTCATTTTCACGGGGGTTCCTTGACTTTTGCCAGTTTCGAGGCAGATTGAACTGTCGTTAGTGTTCGAAAAAGGTGAGCGAAAAGGAATCCTGTTATGTCATATCGGAATTGGCTTTGCGCCGTTGGCGTTGCGTGTGCGTCGCTGTTCTCTCTGTCTGCAACTGCAGACTTCATCAACCCGCTCGTGCCGGCATGGCGCGGTACGTCCGCGTCGGATTTCTACGGCTGGGAGTCCTTTACAAGCGCCTTTGGCGGTCCCAATCTTCCCAACTATCCCGGGACCGAACCGGGTGCCGCGCTCTTCAACTATGGCCCGGGCGCCTCGTTGACAACAAATGGCAATATCCACAGTGGCGGTCCACTCTCAGTTTCCGTGTACGGCGGACTGACGGGCCCTGTGCAGGAAGTGATCCTGAATCTCGCATCGCTTGGCACGATCATCAGTTCAGATTCCGTTCAACTCACACTCGCCGACAACTCTGGCAACAGCCTTTCCGTTTCGCCGATGTGGGGCGAACTGCGATCGAGCACGGAAACTGGTGGTGGGTACACGCAAACACGCGCCTATCGCTGGGATATTGGCTGGCTCCCCTTCGCGCCGACTCGATTCATTCTGGACTTCGCGAGTTACGGCGGCAACATCACGCTTGACGCGGTGAGTGCCGATCTGCGCTATGCGCCTATTCCAGCGCCTGGTGCATTGGCACTCTTGGCAGTGAGCGGACTCTTCGGTGCGAACGGTCGTCGACGGCGTCGCTGATCATCCCGCCGGAACACATGTCGCTGGATCGACGCGCGGAAAGAGCGCCAGTTTTTCGATTGGGTGGCCCGCTGCAATCGTCCCATACTTCACCCGAACGACCCATGGTGCGCCGCTGCTCGCTTGGCCACCAAACGCGCCCGCGAGTGCTGCCATCTTGGATGGCATGAAGGGTTCGAGGAGCACGCCCGCAACGCGCACGGTTTGGGCGCACTGATTCAGAATGCTGGCCAGCTGCACGGCATTCGCAGGATCTTTCGCCAACTTGAATGGCGCGGTCTCATTGATGAAGGCGTCAACCCGGCGCAGGAGATCTATGGCTATGCGCGCTGCTCCCTGCAGATCGAAGGCATCCATGCGCGATTCCCACTCGCGAACAGTTGTTGCGCAGAGTGAATCCCAAGAGTGACTTCCGATCGCACCATCGTGGGCAGGCTGGCCCGCGGTTGAATCAGCAGGCAATCTGCCATCGAAGTACTTGCCGATCATCGCTCCAACGCGACTCGGGCAATTGCCGACTGTGTTCACAAGATCTGCGGTGTAAATCTCGTGGAAGTGCTTGGCGTTGAAGTCGGCGTCGGTCGCGGCGATGGGACCCTGCGTCGCCATATACCAACGCCAGGCGTCGAGACCAAACTGCGCGAAGTATCGGTCGATCGTCGCCAGATCCACAAAGTTTCCCAGCGACTTGCTCATCTTCTGTCCATCGGCGATCCAGAATGAGTGGGCGTAGACACACTTGGGAAGCGGGAGTTCCAGCGCCATCAGGAGCGCGGGCCAGATGACGGCATGGAACCAGAGTATTTCCTTGCCGACGATGTGATAGGTCGCGGGCCAATATCGAGAGCGATCTGGGCGTGCTGGGTCAGCGCTCCCAAGTTCCAGCGCGGTGATGTAATTGAAGAGTGCGTCGATCCACACATAGACAACATGTCCGGGCGCGTCGGGCATCGCGATACCCCACGAAAAATTCGTGCGGGTGATCGGCACATCCTGCAGGCCGTCGCGCAGCCGTCCCAGCATTTCGTTGGCTCGCTCGGATGGGCGCACGAAAGTTGGGTGATCCGCGAAGTGTTTTGCGAGTCGATCCGCGAAGGCGCTCAACTTGAAGTAATAGTTTTGCTCCGTTGCGCGCGTGAGTGGCTTTCCGCTGATGGGGCTCAGATAACTCAACTCGCGTGCCCGCGTTTCGGTGTGATACTCCTCTTGCCCTTCGTCGTACCAACCCTCGAAAGTGCCGAGATACACCGAACCAGACTTTACGAGCCGTCGCAGCTGCTCCTGGACCTGCGTCTCATGCCGCGCTTGCGTCGTGCGAATGAAGTCGCTGTTCGAGATCCCAAATGTCGCCAGAGCCCGCTGAAACTCCGCAGCATTCTCGTCGGCCAGCGCCTGCGGCGAAATGCCCCGCGCCGCGGCACTCTTCTCGACCTTCGATCCATGCTCATCGGTGCCGGTAAGAAAGAAAACATCCCGTCCCATCAGCCGCTCGGCGCGCGACCAGACATCGCAAATCGTCGTGGTGTAGGCGTGTCCGATGTGCGGTCGGTCATTGACATAATAAATCGGCGTGGTGATGCAAACTGCTTGGCTCATTTGTGCGGCGATAGTAGGGGAGCCAACAGCGCACGCCGGTCCGCGAGATTCGTTCAGGGTGCGCCGAGTGCGCTGCGCACACGCTCGAGAGCCGCGACATCACGGGTACGCACGACCACCAGGAGGTCGCTGGGTCGAAAGACCAGCGTGGCTCCAGAGCGGGGATCCGAGGGATCATCGGGTTCGATGATGGTTGCCTTGTCCGAGAAGGGTTCGATCTGTCCATACTCATTGAAGGATGCAAACTCCCCGCGATCGCGGGCCACGAAGAGCGCGAGATAGTTATCCGAAAGTTCACCCGAGCCTTCGTAGAGAATTGCGAGGCTCGAGTCGCTTCCAGGAAGTAGCGCGGGACCCGCAAGGACCGGGACGAATCCCTCTGCCGTGAAGTCTGGCGGGCGCCAATCATTCGCCAGCGAAGAGCGCACAAGTGCCGCAAGGTCTGCGCGCGATGGCGTGGTCGCGCCAAGCGGTCGATGGATCGCCTCGATCTCCATTCGAAGCGCGATCTGTCGCGCCGCGTCAGAGACCTCTGAAAGTGCGGTCCACGCGCCACTGGCGCGCTCGCGCAGCCGCGGTCCAAAGACGCCCACCAGCACCGCGCACCCGACAAGCACCAGCGTGAGCGTGAGTGCCAGGGGATTGATCGATCGTTTTACATTTGCTGCGCGCTTCGACATGAGGAGGGTTGTACACTTGAAGAAGATGTTGAGCCTCGCACTCATCGCGCTTGTGGTTGGACAGAACGCGCTGGATGGAAGAACGCAGGGCGGGGGCGGTACTGCACTTCATGGGCCGCTGCAAACCGGAGCGACTGTCAATGGGGCGAGGCAGCAAGAGGACTATCGATCGCGCAATCTTGTGGTGACGGGAGATGTTGCTGGTGGCAAGGGATTTCGAGGCACGGTGGGATACACCTCTGCCGAAGACTTTCGCGGCACGACCAGCGGTGACACAACACAATCCTTTCGCGCCAATTCTGCAAACTCGAGCGCCAGTGCCCTCTCATCGCTGGCGATGAATGATCGGTTTAGTTTCGCAACCGGAATAGGAATCGTTGCCTACCAGCGCGACTTTGCGACGAGCAATTCGAGCGGGGTGAGCGCGCCAGCGACGCGCATGGGATTTGACAGCGGGTTTGCAGCGCAGCAATCGAAGACCGCAGCCAATGACTCACGGCTGCAACTCGACAGTATCACCCGGCAAGCTGGAGTCGCTGCGGGATATTCCGCGAACTATCAACCCACGACCATCCAAATCACGCGCTCGACTGATTCGCGAACTGCCCGGATTATCGCCAATCCATTTGTTGGAATCGTCGCGGTTCCTAATGACGATCTGATCGAGTCGCTCGATCACGGCATCTATGGGAGCGCACTCATGCGGGCAGATTTGCGATCGGGGCGAAGCAGCGGGCAGAGAATTCTTCGCTCCTACCTTTCTGGGATCACCGCCGACGCAGCGACGCCGCAAGCGATTTCAGCGACTGCGATGTTGGACTTGAAGACGAAACCGCAACCGGCGGGCGCCAATCCGCCAGCTGCCACGGGCGATTCGAAGGCGCCAGCTGCGCGCCGAGTCTTGGAGATCCGCACGCCGTACGACCGGGTGGTGACGAGTGTCGCGACGCGCTATCAGAACGCCCAGGGCAACGCCGCTGCCGATCCCAACGGAGTAGATCCAGCGGAGCTCGCCCAGACCAATGCGATCCTGCAGGATTTTCGGTTGAGTTTTCGAAAGCGTTCGAGTGATCAGATCCTTGGGACCGATCGCATTTCGCGCGGGCTCGGGGGCGCCGCACAAACCGCGCGCGAAACCCCGCCAGCCGTGACAGATTCATCGAAGGAGTCGACCAAATCAACCACCCCGAATGGACCGCAGGTCAGACCGATTCGGGCGCTGACTGCGGACGAGGCCTACTTGATGATGGCGCACGGGCAAAAGATGTCGCAACTCGACGGCGGAACCCAAGAGGCGCTGGACACGCTGCTGCGGATTGCTGACCGCGCCATGCGTGGCGGACGATTCCTCAGTGCCGAGAAGTCTTTCGCGGCTAGTGCTGCGATCGCTCCTTCAAACCCACTTCCCATCGCCGGAATTGCCAACAGCCAAGTTGCAGCGGGTCTTCAGTTGGCGGCAGCCATGGCGCTGCGCCGACTCTTCGTAACCTGGCCCGAGATGATCGATACCCGATACGACTACGAAATGCTCGGTGGGGCCGAGCGCTTGCGCGAAGTTGCCGAGCAGTCGATCTCGAAGAGCGAGGAATCCAAGTACGCGGCGGATTATGGTCTTGTTGCTGCGTACATCGGCCATCAACTGAATGACGCAGCGCTGATGCAGCGCGGAATTGCGATCATGGATCACAGTCAGGATGATCGGGTGATGACCGATGTGCTTCGCGGCGTGTGGTCGCATCCCGCGGGTTCCGCACCGCCAGTGCCGCCCGCGGCGCCGGTCGCGCCTGCTGCAGCGCCCGCTACTGGCGAAGCGCGTCCGTCGAACTAACCCCGAGATTCTCGTAGATCTTGCGTGTCGCATCACTGCGATTAAGCGTGTAAAAGTGAATTCCGCGCACGCCGCGGTCCAACAAATTTCGACATTGTTCGGTCGCCCAGTGAATACCAACGCGACCCACCGCATCGGGATCATCCTGCGCCCGGCGAATGGCCCGCAGCAGCGCAGCCGGGAAGCGCGTTCCGGCGGCCAACTCTGCCATGCGCTTGAGTCCGGCGACCGAGGTGATCGGCATGATCCCAGCCAGGATCGGGGTCTTGATTCCCGCGAGTTCGCAGCGCTCCTTCCAATCATGGAAGGCGTGATTGTCAAAGAAGAGTTGCGAGATGATGAGGTCGGCGCCGGCATCACACTTGGCCTTCAAGTGATCCATCTCGACCAGTGTGTTTGGAGTCTGGGCATGCCCCTCGGGATAGCCAGCGACTGCGATCCCAAACCCCCGCGGCTCCGGGTGTCGCCCGGCAGTGGCGAACGCGCGGATCGCGCCGACGAGATGGACCGCATGGGCGTAGTCGCCCGAATCAGACGATGAGCCGGCGGGCGAGTCGCCGCGCAGTGCCAGGATGTTGGAGACGCCGGCACTGGCATAACGAACCAGAATCTCGTCAATCTCGGCCGCGGTGTGATTGACGCAGGTGAGATGAGGCATCGACTCGAGACCCGCTTCACTTCGGATTCGCATCACCAGATCGTGTGTCAGCTCACGGGTCGATCCGCCCGCGCCATAGGTCACCGAAACGAACGATGGACGCAACTTGCCAAAGTCTGCGATGGTGGTGAAGAGCGCGTCCCAGCCGGCCGAACTCTTGGGGGGAAAGAACTCAAAACTCGCCGTAAACGAGTCGCGCGCGAGCACATCATTCAGATGCATGGCGAGACTCTAGCACTAGACTCTCGCCGTGCCATCCAAGGCTCGCCGAATACCACGTCCGACCGCCCAGCGCTTGAGTCTGTACCTGCGCGAAATGCGCCCGATGATGGCGCAGGGACGCAGCACACTCAGCTCGCGTGAACTCGGTGAAAAACTCGGAATCCCAAGCGCGCAAGTTCGCAAGGATTTGTCGTGGCTGGTGCAGTCGCATGAAACAAGGCAGAGCGGTCAAGCTGGCGTGGGCTACAACTGCCTGGCTCTCTCGCAGTCGGTGCGGCAGGTAATCGGCACGGATCGCAAATGGTCAACCCTGCTGGTGGGCAGCGGGAACATCGGCCGCGCGCTGCTGGGTTATGGCGGATTCATGCAGGATGGATTTCCGATCACGGCGGTGGTCGATTCGGATCCGCGCATCGTTGGCAAGAAGATCGGTGGACTCGTGGTCGCGCCCATATCAGCTCTCACTCGCGTGATCCGATCCAAGCGCATCGCAATCGCCATCCTCGCCGTGCCGCGATCCGCTGCCCAGGCTGTCGCCACGCAGCTGTGCGCCGCGGGCATTCGTGGAATCCTCAACTTCGCGCCGATGCGAATATCGGTTGCCGATGGGGTGAGTGTGATCAACATTGATGTCAGCGTCGCGCTCGAACAACTGTCGATGGATATTTTGATGCGCGATCAGGTGCGACTTTCTGAAGAGGGGGCGGCATGAACATGGTTGTGCGACTGGAAGTTCGCAGCGCGGCGGTGGTGATGCTGGCTGGGTCGGCGCTTATCGCTGGCTGCCAGGGCACTGCGCTCACCCCCAGTCCCAGCGATGCACTGCGCATTCAGGTCCGCAGTCTTTCCGAGCGCGTGACTAGCCTCGAGGCCCAGAAGACCCAGCTCGAGCAACAACTCGCCAGCGTCTCTCTCGAAGCGCAGCAGAAGTCGGGGAGCGATCCAGAAATTCTGGCGGCGACTCCGCAGGTTGCCGCCGTGCAGATCGGGGGGCGAAGTCATGTCGACCTTGGCGCGAATTGCACGGCGCGGGTCTATCTCGATCCCTCCGACGGACTCGGTCGCTTCATTCAGATTGTCGGCAGCGTGCGGGTATCGGTCTTTGAACTCACCGCCGCGGGCGAGTCCCGGAGGCTCGGCCACGGCGAATACTCACCCCTCCAGCTGCGCGATTGTTGGCGGGGTGGTCTCATGGGATCCCACTACACGATCGAGTTGCCACTTGCCGCCGAGGGATGGAGCTGCGCCGGCGCTGCCACGGCGAATCTCGAATTCACCGATGGACTGACTGGTCGTACATTCACCGCGCAGCGCGAACTGCCGCTGCAGAAATGAAGCAGACGGAATGAATCACCCAGCCACAACCAGTAGATGTCGACCGATGAGCGCAGCACTATCCCTCGTGTGCTGCGCGGTCACGGCCGCGATGTGCAGCTGTCAGAAGGAACTCTTCCCAGCGAGTGCGCCGCGCACCCAGTTCGAGAACTTTGACACCATTCGCCTGCAGAATCAGCCGCTCGAAGTGAAGGACGAATACGGTCATTCCCAGCCAGCGCTGCGCGCCCGACTCTCGCCGCAAACCTGAATAGTGGGCTGTTTCAGAAGATTTGCTCACGAATCTGCGCTGTCCTTCCGATACAGAGTGTCGGAAGAACGATCCGCAGTATGCACCGACGCACATCATCCATCCCAACCCAGCAGAGCCCATCGAGCCAGATCAGATCCGCCCGCAGACGAGTCACCGTCTGGGCCTCCTTCTTCGCCGCGATGACGGCCGTCGCGGGAGTCCTGCTTCTGGGAGACAGTGGCGCGCCACAGATCGATCCAGTCGTAAGTCCAACGCTCCTTGGCTCGGATCAGCCGGAACCCTCGCTGGTCCTTCCGCGCGAGGCCCATCTCGCCGCAGGGCAGTGGCAGGCGATTGTGATCCATCACTCGGCGACTCCGGCGGGCGACGCGGTCACCCTCGATCGCCAGCATGTTGCAGCCGGGCTCGCAGGAATGGGATACCACTTCGTGATCGGCAATGGACAGGGTCTTGGCGATGGGGTCGTCGAGGTCGGATACCGCTGGAATCGCCAACTTCCTGGGGCCCATGTTGCATCGGCGAGCCCCGCCGAAATGCGTGCGGGGATCAGCAAGGCCAGCCTTTCTGCCGCAGACGCAGACCAATACAACCGGCATTCCATCGGCATCTGCCTGATCGGCAACGGGAATCGCAGAGAATTCACCGACCGGCAGGTTCGCGAACTCGTCACCCTTGTGCGCGCGCTGCAGGATCAACTGGGAATTCCCGCCACTGCGGTTCATCTGCACTCCGATCTCTCTGAACTCGAGAGCCCAGGGAAGTTCTTCCCCACAGCAGAATTCGAGACCCAAATCCGCAGAGATTGAACGCGGGCGCGGATCCGGGATTTTACGACTTTTCTGTTTTTGCCGCTTCCATTCGCCTTTTTGCACCCGTTGGTTATATTGGACGGAATGCCGTTCCAGTCCGCAATTCTGGCTTCGTCCAGGGGCCTCTAGAGGAAACGATTTCGAGCCGCGAGCATGAAGACTCAGGTTGATGAATTGTTCGGTTACAAGGTTGTGGCATTCCTCGGCGAGGGGGCGCGCAGCAAGTTGTACGCCGTCAAGGACCGCGAATCGGGCGCGACCTACACGCTCAAGCATGTCGTTTTCGATGAGGGTCGCGACAAGGATGACCGCTTCCTCAAGCAAGTCGAGACCGAATACACGACGCTCAAGGCGTTGGATCATCCTTCCATCCGTCGGATGATCGCCTTCAAGCGAGCTCGTCCACTCTTTCAGGTCACCGAAGTCGCGCTGGTGCTCGAGATGATCGACTCCGAAACGCTTGAGCAGGGACCACCGAAGGCACTTCGGAAACTCGTTCGCATCTTTGCGGAGGTGGCCGAAGCGCTCGCCCATATGCATAGTCGCGGCTTCGCCCATGCCGATATGAAGGCCGGCAACATCATGATGCCAGAGGGTCGCGAAACCGCGGCGATGGCCAAGGTCATCGACCTCGGACAATCCTGCAAACTCGGCACAGTCAAGGTGCGGTTTCAGGGATCGCCCGGCTATATGGCTCCCGAGCAAGCAGCGAAGGAACCGATCGTCGAGCGAACGGATGTTTACAACTTTGGCGCGACGATGTATCGCACGCTCACCCGCGAGTATGCAGAGACCGTGCTGGTGCCTGGTCAGAGCAAGTCCCGAAAGCCCGAGGAGGTTCCGGCGATGATGCCGGCGGCTGAGCGGGTGCCGGGATTGAGTACCGAACTCTCGAATCTCATCAGTGACTGCTTGCAGTTGAAGATGGAGAAGCGAGTGAGCTCGATGGACAAGGTCGCGCACCAGTTGCGCGAGCTTGAGAAGAGAGTCGTTGATATCGCGATTTGAACTGGCGGGCAAGCGTGATCGGAATTGTGAGTGCCGCAGAACTATCAGCTCGGGGCTCAGACAGTCCTCGGCGGGCTTCGCGGAACTCGCCCGAGCAGACAGTTCCGCGGCGATAGCACAAGCGCGAGCCCGGGATCGGATCGGAGTGTGAGTGCCGCGCAGCGGCTCCAAACGCCCGACCCCGCCGTGCCGCCATCACTTCCGATTGTTCAAGGGGCAGCACTTGGGGCAGGGCAGTTGCTCGCCTGTCAACGGGCAGGTGTAGCCGCCGGAGACTGCACCGGCGGAGATGCGTTCGGCTTTGGTGGGAGCACTCACACAGCCACTGAGTAGGCAGACTGCGACGATTGCAACGGCGATGAAGGTTGAGAGCACGAATGTTGTCATGGGGGTCTCCTTCGAGAGGGATCTTGCGAGAGGGATCTTGGACTTAAGGCGGTCATCGAGAAAACTTGTAGATGGCATCCATCAACTGGTCGTACACCTTCGGGTCGTCCGAGCGAATCGCGTCGCTCGCGCAGCGCTCAAGGTAACTGCGTAGGACGGTCTTGCTCACACCGCGGATGGCGGCTTGGATGCTGGCGAGCTGCTGCAACACTTCGCTGCAAGGGCGCTGGTCATCGAGCATCCCGGCCACGCCGCGCCCCCAACCTCGCCCGATACCCTGACCCTGTGCAGCACCCGCGAACAACCCGCGTTGGGATAACGAGCCGTTGCGCGACCGCGGTGATCGTCGCACTGGTCTCTGTCGCCTGCTTCGGTCAGTCTGCTCCCATCGGCGATGTCGAGTCCGCGCAAGCACTCGA
>SIAB01000060.1 GCA_009692015.1 Phycisphaerales bacterium | reverse complement strand
ATCAGCGATCGGAGATTGCGCCGAGGTCGGTTTCGAAGCGCTCCCCGCCGCGATCGCCAAGAGCGATTGCAGAACGGACCTGCGCGAGATCTCAATTGGCATCATGGAACCAGATCATTCAGAGGGTCCGGCGCGAAGCTTGCAGACACGTTGTTACCATAATTCGATGCTCGTCAAGAACAGATTTATCGTTGCGAGTGCGCTCGCGATCGCACTCTCGCCCTCGGTGTGGTCACAGGGTTCACCCGATATTGCTGCTGCGCCGGCCGCCGCACCCGGCGCTCAAGTTCAGCGAACGCTCGTCAATCTGACAGGCGAACTCAATGCCCTCCAGAGCATGATTCACACCATAGGGAATCTGCGCGTCAACAGCGAAGACCGGCTCAACGCGATGAACGCTTACATGACCCAAAAGAATCTCATGGACGCCTCACGAACCTACGCTGCAGCAGCGACGAAACTCCCGGCAGGAACTTCGTTTGCGGATGGCTACAAGACCGCGGTCACGCAGGAAAAACTCCGCGGACTTCCCCAGCCAGATACCCAAGATGTTGCAGCGCTCGCGACCCAAGTCGCCGCAACCACCACGCTCGCCAAGGAGTCCTGGGAGAAGCAGAATGCGATCTTTGAGCAGGTGGCTGTTACATCAGCGTTCTTGCAGTCCAAGAATGAGTTGATCGGCTATCAGCAGTGGGCTCCAAACTATGCCGCACAGCAACGGGCGGCGAACAAGCAGCGCTACGCCGCGGCCAACCAGAAGATGGATGCGCAGGCACAGCAGTACTCCCAGCACCTCGAAGCGCTTGCAGAGCAGTGGGACAAACAGCCACATGGAACAGGGCTCGACTTCAACTACGCCTTCAGCCAGGGCAATGGACCTGCAGAGGGCGGCACGGGCATGTACGCCAACTACGGAAACGCCGACCAGGGTGTGAATCCACCCGCTGGCTACATAGGAGCTGGCGGCGGCTATTACCCCGGTGCTTACAACCACAACGGCTACTACGCCGGATCCAACTACAACAGTTACTCCGACACTTTTCCTGATCTCTACGGCTATCCCGCGGGCACTGACATGACTGCGGCGGGCTTCACGGGTTCAGGTACCCACAAGATTTGGAATCGCTCAAACGGCAACGGAAGTTCGCCAACGCCAAACGGAAATCCACGGGGTCCAGGCGGCGCGGGGAATGCCGGCTGAGTTGGCGGAACCGGTGGCGCCAGAGGTGCTGGCGGAACAGGCGACGATGCCGGACGCGGGCGCTGACGGGCCCGATCCGCTCGTTCACTCCCACTCGATCGTCGCAGGCGGTTTGCTCGAGATGTCGTACACCACGCGATTGACCCCCTTCACCTCATTGATGATGCGGCTGGAGATCGTTGCCAACACATCCGAGGGCAGACGCGCCCAGTCGGCGGTCATGAAATCCTGCGTGGTGACGGCGCGAATCGCAACCACCGAGTCGTAGGTCCTTCCGTCGCCCATTACCCCCACGCTGCGGACCGGCAAGAGCACAGCGAAGACTTGATCCGTCTTGCGATAGAGATCGGCGGCGACGATCTCTTCGAGCAGGATCTCATCGCAGTCGCGCAGGATGCGCAGTTGGTCCTCGGCGACGGCGCCCAGACAGCGCACGGCGAGACCGGGGCCTGGGAATGGGTGGCGCCAGACGATGTGCGCGGGGAGTCCGAGCACTTCTCCGAGAGTTCTGACCTCATCCTTGAAGAGACTTCGCAGCGGCTCGATCAACTCGAATCCAAGATCGGCAGGAAGACCGCCAACATTGTGATGCAACTTGATGTTCGCAGCACTTCCAGCGTGCCCCTGCCCACTCTCGATCACATCGGGATAGAGCGTTCCCTGCGCGAGAAACTTTGCTCCGCCTTCGATGGACTTCGCCGCTTCGCGAAAGACGGCGATGAACCGGTGCCCAATGCGACGGCGCTTCTCCTGCGGGTCTTCGATTCCAGCGAGGTCCGCGAGAAACTCCGCCCGCGCATCAATGACGCGAAGGTCGATATCGAAATGATCGCGAAAGGTCGACTCGACGAGAGTGCGCTCGCCCTTTCGAAGCAGACCATTGTCGACGAAGATGCACACGACCTGCCGCCCGATCGCGGAAGCAAGGAGTGCCGCAACGACTGAACTATCGACGCCACCAGAAAGGCCACAGATGACACGGGAGTCACCAACCCGCTTCTTGATCCGCGCGCTCTCCGCGGTCAAGTAGTCCGCCATTTTCCAAGTGCCACGGCAGGCGCAGGCACGAAAGAGGAAGTTGCGAATGATGTCCATGCCGTGGGGCGTGTGGGTGACCTCGGGGTGAAACTGAACGCCAAAGATCTTCAACTGTGGGTTTCCGACGGCAGCAAAGGGACAGGTCGGCGTCGACGCGAGCACCTGGAATCCCGTTGGAAGATTCAAGACCTGGTCGCCGTGACTCATCCACACCGTGGCGTTGGATGGAACCCCCTGCAGCAAATCGGATCCATCAATCACCTGAACATTGGCGCGCCCGTATTCGCGAGTCGCGGCGCGTTCAACTTTGGCGCCCATCATGTGACAGAGCAACTGCATTCCGTAACAGACCCCAAGCACCGGAATTCCCATGTCAAAAATTGCTGGGTCGCACCGCGGCGCCCCCGCGTCCGAGACACTCGACGGTCCACCGGAGAGGATGATCCCAGCGGGTCGATGCGCGCGGAGTTCGGCAACCGGCGCATCGGGGCGCACCAGCAGGCTGTACACCCCCGCCTCGCGCACCCGCCGCGCGATCAATTGCGCGTACTGGCTGCCGAAATCGAGAATGAGCACTGTTTCTGCAGGCGACTGCGCTGAACTGGTTTTGGAATGACTCATGGTTCTTCTCGCCAAGTGAAGCGAGGAATGCTAACGATGATTCCTGTATCCTTCGCGCGGTGCGACGATGTTCATCCGATATCTCCAAGAGCATCGCCCCCGCTTTTCACTCGATTTGGATTGTGACCCTCTTGGGATCGACCGGCTGCGCGCCAAGCGCAACCGAGGGCGGATTTTCGAACCCAGCGCCCGGCGCCCGAGCCTACGCGATTGAGGACGCCGTCAAGTTCAATCAGCGCAGCGAGATCCCGCACATCGTGGAGTGTCTCTGCTCCGACGATGAACTCTTGCGATACATGGCGATCGGGGCACTCATCCGGATGACTGGGCAAGACTTGGGGTATCAGTTCGCTGATCCGGAACCCCTTCGTTTCGTGGCGTATCAGCGATGGCGGCAGTGGACGATCGACGAAAAGCTCGCGCCGCCCGAGCAATCCTATGCATCGACCATTTTTCCGCCAGCGCGGCCGCGTCCGCAGTGGTGACTTTATGGAACGGGAGCCAGAAATCAGCATTCGACTCTTCAGCGATCCACAACTACTCGCGCCTATTCGGGCGCTCATGGATGCGTTCGCCAAAGGGGTTGGGTTTAGCGAGAAAACAAGGGGATTACTCACACTTGCGCTCGACGAGGCGCTGGCGAATGTGATACGGCACGGCTATGAGGAACGCAAAGAGGGATTGATCTGGATCAACTTCTGGCGGTTGCGAGAACCGGGCGGCATCCGCGTTGTGCTCGAGGACCTCGGTCGCTCGGTCGACCCAGCCCTGATCCAGAGTCGCAATCTCGACGATGTACGACCTGGCGGGTTGGGGGTGCACATCATCAAAGAGACCATGAGTGAAAGTAGCTGGGAGAGTCGACCCGGCGGCGGAATGCGCTTGACGCTCGTCAAGTGGCTTTCCGAGGAAGAACGACAGCAGTCCGCACAGTCCCAGTCGGAGAACACACGCCCATGAATCAGGAACTTGTCGTTGAACAATCATCCATCGGCGATGCGATCGTCCTTCGTCCGAGTGGTGATATCGATATGTCGCGTGCGTCGTCGATCCGAAAGGCGGTCGCCGAGGCGATGCGCGCACAGCCGGCAAGACTCATCATGGACCTCTCGCATGTGGCGTATATGGACTCCTCTGGGCTTGCGACATTGGTCGAAGCACTGCAGCACGCGATGCGCAGCAAGGTGAAATTTATCTTGGTCGGGATCACCCCACGCGTCAAGAGCGCATTCGAAATCACAAAGTTGACCGGACTTTTCACGATTGCCACGACCGTTGAGGAGGCGACCAAAGCCTGATACCAACCATGACTTCCACCACGCACCCATCGCTCTTTTCGTCCCTCGTCAATCGATATTGGGAGATTTGGTCCGAAGTCTTCGGACTGATTGGGGCGTGGACGACCTTGCTTATGGATGTCTTGACGTGGGTTGTGCGCTCGCTCATTCGCCGTCGCGCGCGATTCGGGGCGCAAGCACTCGCGGTGCAGGTGGTTCGGGTCGGCACGCGATCGATCGGAATCGTCCTGCTCGTCTCGGGGTGCATCGGGATCATCCTGGCGCTGCAAACGGCGCCGAGCCTCGAGCAACTGGGACAGATTGACAAGGTCGCAAACTTGGTCGGAGTGGCAGTCTTTCGCGAACTCGGTCCACTTATCGCAGCGATCGTGCTCACGGGATTCGCCGGGGCGTCGATCGCCGCAGAGCTCGGCACGATGAAGGTCGGCGAAGAAATCGAAGCACTTGAAGCGATGGCACTCAATCCCATTCGCTTCCTGGTGATGCCCCGCGTGATCGCGACTGCTGGAAGTTTGCTGGTTCTGACTGTGTTTGCAGACATCTGCTCGGTGGTCATGGGCGGCGTGGTGGGAGTCCTGGTGCTCGATATCCCCTATGAGGTCTATAAGTCCAACACGCTCACCCAACTCTGTCCGACTGATTTCACTACTGGACTTTTCAAGGCGGCTGTCTTTGGCCTCATGCTTGGTCTCATCGCTTGCAACAACGGACTTCGTGTGACTGGTGGAGCAGCGGGCGTCGGTCGCGCCACGACCAACACAGTGGTGCAGACCACCGTTGCGATCGTCATTGCAGATCTTCTCTTCTCGGCGCTGTTCTTCAGCCTCGGTCTGAACTAGACCCGAATCGACCGCCGAATCCGTCTATCCCAACGGATTTCCGCATCGATCTCGCGCCTGTGCCATCGCCGCAGCATCTCACACTTCCGACCGCGCTTGTGCCATCGCCGCGGAACGACTCAGTTCGACCGCTGCACCCGCGGCGGATCGAACCCTGCGCCATCAAGCAGCTGCGCCCCCTCAACCGTCGAGGCATGCATCACCAGCTGACCCAGCACGTCCTCGGGAGACTCCACTAAGCAGGCCTGCATCATCTGAATCAAATGATGGCATCCTGCGGATCGTCCCGACATCACCGAACCCGGCAGTGCCATGCACAATCGATTGATCTCGCAGGCAATGTTGGCGGTGATGATCGCACCCGATCGGGTGGCGGCCTCAATCACTAGCGTTCCCAAACTCAATCCCGCAATGATCCGATTTCGACTCGGAAATCGATCGGGCGTCGCGGCTGCCTGCATCGGACACTCGCTCACCACAGCGCCGCCCGAAGCCACAATCTCATCAAGAAGTTCAAGGTGCTCTGGGGGATATGGGTCGGCGAGCCCTCCACCGACGACTGCAATCGTTCTGCCCTCAGCGCGCAGCGTCCCACGGTGCGCCTCACCATCGATCCCGCGCGCAGCACCCGACACAACTGCGACATCGCTCGCCGCAAGACTTGCCGCGAATCGCCCTGATTGCTCGATCCCGTACGCGCTCGCGCGGCGCGCGCCCACGATTGCCACCGACCACGCATCGTTGGGCATGAACGCTCCACGAATCCACAGGGCGATTGGTGGATCAACGCAGGCAGCGAGAAGCGGTGGATAGTCGGCATCAAGGCGCACCACGAGCCCTGTCCGCAATGGTTCCATGAATCGCCGTTGTTCGTCTGGATCGCTGCGCGCGAGTCGCTCGCGCAAGAGCGATGCGCCACAACCTGCGCCAGGCTCAGTGGACTCCAAGAGCAATTCGAGTTGCCGCGCGGATCCCTTCGCCTCACCAGCGAGTGCTGCGAGCCCCCCCACCCGCATCGCAGCCGAGCGCCAGGCGCGCGGGCCTCGATCCAAGGCGACCGCAGCGCGGAGCGTTTCATCGTCGAGATCGTGAATATCCCTTGGCATCGCTCACCTCAGCGGGAAACCTACTGCCCCGCCGCGTGCGCGCGCCAACTAGGCAAGTTTTTCTTGCAGACGCTTCCCCGGCTCGAAGACGACACCGAGGAAGATGAAGAATGCACCCGCCCCGATCACCCAGAGTCGCTGTGTACCAAGAGTCCAGCGCGCCAGAAGCGTGTCGGGATAGGGCTCTGGTTCATAAACCGGAGGTGTCACACTTGCTTCGATCCAATCGCTTGGCGTGGCGTCAATGGATGTTGCGATCAAGAGTGCCGTCTCACCCCGCGGCATCAGGTTCAGTTGGCTCGCGGCGAGCCGACGCACGAGTCCAGCGTCGCCCGCCTTGAGGTCATCGAGGAATCGCGAGCAGGCCTCCATGCGGGCGAAGTTGTGTTGCTCTGCGAAGCGAATCGACTGCAACTGACCGCGCATCGAATGAACCTTCTCCGCCTCGGGGATCACTGCGGCACAGACGATCAGCGCGATACCCGCCACGAGAAAAAGCCACCCAGGGTCTGGACTGAAATACGGCAGCGTGACGCGCATTGCTCCTCGGATCGGCACTTTGCCCCCAATCTGTTGAGGATTCCCTCGCTAGACCGCCGGGGAGGGGTCGACAGTCGCATCCATCGAATCAAGAATCTGCCGCAATTGCACGCGCATCGCGGGCGCGCCCCAGAGCAGGTCGTACTCCACCCGCCAGTTGCATCGTTGCACACGACATTGCCCAGAGAAGACAAAGGGCGAGTTCGTGATCACCAGCGTGCACGAATCGAACGAACAATCAACGAAGGCGTTTCCCGCCAAATGCACCGTCTGGGCAACGAATGATCGCTTCTCGTGCCGTGTCAACTGAATCTGAGCGGACTGGTTCGTAGCGCTCCCTGGGATCGCGCCGCCGCTACTCGCCGGCGGCACTGGCGGCTGGGATCCCGCGCCGGGCTTCGACGCGCCTGATCCGGCTCCCAAACTCCACGGACCTCCCGCATTCAATCGAAGTGCGTTGTCAATCGTGCCCATCGATACTCCTCTCATCGCCCGTTCGTGGGCTCACGCCAGTTCTGGAAATGTCGTCCGAACCACTGCAACGAGGTCTTTCACATGCGAAACGGACTCATCGAAAAGTTTCTTCTCGGCATCGTTGAACTTGATGTCGACGATGCGCTCCATCCCACCCTTGCCCAAGATGCACGGAACTCCCACAAAGTATCCGCCCCCCTTCTGGCCCGGAGCCACGCCGAAGGCATCCTCACAGTACGCCGCGCATGGCAAGATGCGCTTCTTGTCCTTCACGATCGCCTCGACCATTTGAATCGTTCCGGATGCCGGCGCGAAGTACGCGCTCGTCCCCATCAGCTGAACGATCTCGCCGCCACCAACCTTCGCCCGCTGCGTGCAAGCTGCAATTTTTTCGGCTGACAGGAGCATGTCAACCGGAATGCCGTGCACACTTGTGAATCGAGCGAGCGGCACCATGTCGTCGCCGTGACCGCCGAGCAGCAGTGCTTGGATGTCTTCGACCGAGCAACCGATTTCCATCGCCAGGAATGCCCGGAATCGCGCGACATCCAAACAGCCCGCTTGCCCAAGAATCTGATTGGTCGGAAATTTCGAGGCCTTCCATGCGGTGTAGACCATCGCGTCGAGCGGATTGCTCACCACGATCATCACGGCCTTGGGTGAGTGCTTTGCAACTTTCTCGGCGACCTCCTTGACGATCTTGACATTGGTCGCGATCAAATCATCGCGGCTCATGCCGGGCTTGCGGGGAATGCCGGCCGTCACCACCACGACATCGCTGTTTGCCGTATCGCCGTAGTCCGATGTACCGATGATCTGCGAATCAAACTCCTCGATGGGACCGCAGCACGCGAGGTCGAGTGCCTTGCCCTTGGCAACACCAACGCGATCTGGAATATCGAGGAGCACGATGTCTCCCAATTCCTTTGCCGCAGCCCAGTGGGCGCAGGTTGAACCGACATTTCCAGCTCCGATGATTGAGATTTTCGCGCGACGCATTGGCTCGTATTGACTCCGTTGGAAGGTGAAATGGAAGGGCAGGGATCATAGCGATGCGCTCAGATCGAGCGGGATTCGCGCGCTGAGAGATCCCATAAAAAAGACCGCGGCGGATCCCCCGCAAAGAGGGTCCGCCGCGATCAATGCGCCAGAATGGACTCGAACCATCGACCTCACCCTTATCAGGGGTGTGCTCTAGCCAGCTGAGCTACTGGCGCAGGGGCGGCGAGTATAGCTCGTGCCGTTTCGTCTGCGCTTGTGCAGCAAAAAGCAACAAGCCTGACTCTCGCCAGGCTTGCGCCAAGATCCCCAATCCGTCTGGCGCTCCCTCAAGCGCCGAAATTCTTTCCCAACCCTTTGAGTCCGTAGTGGAGCCCGTGGCCTCCATGAACTCCGACTCCAACTCCCATTTCCTACCCTCCAACCGTTTCCTTCCCATCCATCCCACTCCAACCCTGGTTTGGCTCACCCGCGAGCGGAAGACTGTCAGTCGTGCGATTGCCGACCCGCATTGCGCGCGCACAGATTCGGGCGGCACTTTGACGCGACGAGCACATTCGCTGGGACTGAGAGGAGCTTCCGCATGGGGACACATTCCTTGGATCCCCGCCACCTTGGTCACGAACTTTGGATTTGGCACACTCGCGTCTGCCAGACGGGGCGCCTCTTGAGATCACCGACAAACACATGATCGAATTCACGCGTTGAAGTGCAAATGACGGGGCAGCTTTTCTAGAGAATTTCTTGGCGCGCCGAAAAGTGCCCGCTTCTGCGCGAAGAACCACCAAGCCTTGCCTCGCCTGCCGATTTCCCAACGCTGCCGCTTTGCGCTCACCACTCTGGCGTGACGCCGATGATCGGTTCCACAAGATCCTTGAGCGTCACAATTCCGATGGGAGCATCTGAATTGCTCTCGGTGACGATGGCGAGGGTTTGCCGCGCCAAGCGCATCCTGCGCGCGGCCTCCATCACCAGCGTCTTCGAATCAATCATCAGCGGCTCCTGCATGAGTTCGCAGAGGGCCGTCTTGGGCTGGAGGATCGCATCAAGCGATGCGACGACGCCGATCACGCGCACGCGCCCCCCCTCCTCGGAGACAACCGGGATGCGGCTGAATGGGTGTCCGCGTAGGACCGGTGAACTCAATTCACCCGTCGTTTCGATTGGAAGTGAAATCACCTGTCGCCAAGGCACGAGACACTGCCCGAGCGACCTTTCGGCCAAACCAAAGAGTCGATCCGCCATTTCCAAGTGCACGGTCTTGATGAGGTCGCTCTCGATTCCGTCGCGCAGGGATTGCAAGATTCGTTGGCGCGTCGGAGCGTTTTGATCGCGCGGAGCGCCAAGCAACCGCGCGCCAGAGTCGCCGAGGATTCGAACCAGCGGCACGGCTCCGGTCCAAGCGAGTGTGGTGCGCAGGAAGAGCAGAATCCCCGAGCAACCATAGCTCCACGAATTGGTGAAGACGCGGAAGAGCTCTTTGGGAACGGCGTCGCCTACGAGGAAGACCAGTGGCAGCACGACCGCCGCATTGAGCAGCGCAGCCTGCATCGGATCCGAGGTCGCCTTCTCAACGACTGCAGTTGTTGCCGCGCTCAATCCCGCATGCGCCACATTCATTCCAACCAGGACCGTGGCCAGCAACCGGTTGGGATGATTCAGTTCGACGCGCAGACGCTTGGCAGATCGCTCCCCCTTGGCAACGCGCGCCGCAAGTCGAACGCGATTGAGCGTGTAGATGCCAGTCTCCATCCCAGCGAGCAGTCCGCAGATTGCCAGCGCAACCACGCCGATGAGGATTGGAATCATCATGGCGGATCCTCTCTCGCAGAGCTGTCTCCGGGTCCTGCGGTTCGTCGAACGACGAACGAAGAGGCGCGACCGCGCTCAACGGTTTCCGCGCGGATCTCGAAGGGACCGAGATTGAAGCATGCACCTGCGGTTGGGAGGTCTTCGAGTTGCTCCAGCGCGATGCCGCCCACCGTGGATGCACGCGTCAGTGTCAGCGGAAGACCGAAGTGAGCGCAGAAGGCTGCCGCAGACATCTTTGGATCGATCCGAGTCGATCCGCCATCGAGTTGTTGCGGAATCGCTGGCGCAACTTCGTCGCGCGCTGCGATGTCTCCCACAATCTCTTCGATCGCGTCTTCGAGCGCGACCACGCCGGCGGTCCCACCAAACTCGTCTACGACGATTGCAAGACTCGATCGCTGGGAACGGAAGAGCTCAAAGAGTTGCTCGAGCGAGGCGATCTCGGGCACGAATACGGCGAGGTTCAAATGCGCCTCGATCGGGGTCGCGATGCCTCTGGGATCGAGCAAGAATCCGCGGACATCGAGAATGCCCAGGACGCGATCGCGACTTCCATCCACGACTGGGAGGCGCTTGAGTCGAGTCGCCAAGGCGACGCGGGCAACCTCTGCGCGCAGAGCTCGAGAGGAAATGGACGCCATCTCAGTGCGATGGGTCATCACATCGCGCACGCGCGCTCTGCGCATGACCAACAACCGACCCAGGAGTGCCTCCTCCTCGACGGAAATGTCGCCTTGAACCTGCGCAGCGGAAACAAATCCACGCAACTCCTCGGCGGTCGGACCCGATTTCGGGATCGCGTGGGCAGTCAGGCGATGCAGTGGGAGAAAGACGGTGAATTCGATGATCGCGCGAATGGGCGCGACGACAAACGAAAGCACTAGCACGGGACGAGCAAGGAATGGGGCAAGCCGCAAGCGCAGCGAGTTTCCAACCAGTTTCGGAAGCAACTCGCCAAAGAGGATCAGCCCGATCACTTCGCAGATACCGATGCCGACCTTGGCGTAGACCGAAAGCTCGGTCTCGGCAAGCACCACCGTTGCCACGGCGAAGAAGATTGAATTGACGGTCACATTGCTCAAGAGGAGTGTCAAGAGCAATCGCCGAGGTTGGCCGAGCAGTTGTTCGACCAGTCTTCCCGCGTGTGGGCGATCGCGTTGAATCTGCCAGCGATCGTCGGCAGTGAGCCCAAAGAACACTGTCTCCGACGCTGAACAACACGCGCTCATGCACACGAATATTGGAAGGGTCGCGAGCATCGCATTCATTCCAATCGACATCCGGATCCCCCCTTCTCTGCGTCTGCGCGCAGCGCCGCCCACTCATTTGAGAGCCGAGTGAGCGCCCGGAGGTAGGCGACACAAGCGCGAACACCCTGCCACGAGATTTCTGGTGCTTCAAACCCACAGCGCAACTGGTGCAGCGTGCTCTCCAATTCTGTCTGGATCCAATGCTCGCAAAGTTCTTGGTGCGCCAACCCGGAGACAACCGCAACCGACATCAGGTCGCGTTGCTCCATCAACGCCGCGAGTTGCGTCGTACTGAGCGGCATGACCCTGCCCGGCAGGTCTCCCATTGCGATCAACGCGTCGGCGCGTTTCAGCGGATCCATCAGCACCAACGTGGCAGCATTCACCTGCGCGCTCGCATGAACCGCGTCTTCGCGCGCAACGCCTTCGACCTGGCGATCCGGGTGACAGACGGCCAGAGCGCGCGTCTGCGCCAAACCAATCTCGGTCGGATTCAGCGCAAACTGGCGCGGGAGTCCAAGAACTTTAAATGGGTCATCAACCACTACGACCCCGTTGCCATGGGATTCCAACCGACATCTATTTTTCAGTCGTCGTGCCTTCACCAGGCGGAGTCTCAAGCCGCTTCACGGGCGGAGCCTTCGGCACTGGCGCACGGACCGGCACTCCTCCGCCGCTGGGCGCACTTGGGGTTTCAGACGTTGTCGATCCAGGTCCTGAGGCTCGCGATATCCCCGGCGTGGTGGGTCGAGAAAATCCAGAGGACCCTCCGGGTCTCGACACTCCGCCGGATCCGCCCGCGGATGAACCCGGTCCGCGAAAGAATCTGCCTTGACCGGATGTGGAGTCCCCACCGAAATCTGGGCGTGAACTGCTACGGCTGGTTGGTCTGCTCGACGGTCGACCCGAAGGATTGCGACTTGGTACCCGGGATCCGCCACCAAACTGCCCGCCGCCCATTTGCCCGCCGCCCATTTGCCCGCCGCCCATCTGTCGATTCATTCCACCACTCGATCCACCGCCCATTCCGCGGGGACGCATCGGCTCCTTCTTGGGCGGAAGTCCCTTGCGCTTCTTGACCGACTCGTTGAGCACCAGTGGGCGACCGCAATGCATCTTGCCCTGCAGTGTCTCGATGACCAGTTGACCACGCGTCGCATCACGGAACATCGCGATGGCGAAGCATCGACTCTGCCCTGTCTCTGGGTCCATGACGAGAACAACATCCTCAAGGTCGGTGAATGGGGCGAGGAGTTCCTTGATTTGCTCGAGGGTGACGCCGTTCTCAAGGTTGCCGATGTAAACTTTGAACATTT
>SIAB01000059.1 GCA_009692015.1 Phycisphaerales bacterium | reverse complement strand
AAGACCCCCAGCGGCTCCGCCTCCATCAAGTGAACACAGGCAATCTGCACCCGGCGCCGCCCAGTTCTCGCATCGCGCGGATTGAGCGATTCGAGCTTGGTGAGCAATTCATCTCGATCCGAAGGGCGATCCACAACGCTCATGAGTCCAGCGCTCACGATCACGATGGTGTCGGGGTTCAATGCCAACGCCGCGTGAATGGCCGCTCGGGCGTCACTGTTGCGCCGGGGACTGATCTCGTCGAGCAACCATGTCGAAAGTTCATCGATCGCGCGCTGTCCAAGTGTTGAACCAGCACGGCGCAGTTGACCAGGTGGTGGCAGGATTGCCTCGCCCCCTTGAAAGACGATCACGGCGAACTGTTGCTCGCCACTCAATCGAGAAATCGAACGGACGACCTCTTGGACCGCGGTCGCGTAGGCACCCATCATCGACCCAGAAGCGTCGAGCAGAAAGACAACGCGGCGGGCGGCATCGCTGCGGACACCGGCGACTGTTACCAGCGTGCGCGGCGCCTCGAGCGGTCGAACGGCGTGATTGATCAGGGCGAGGGATTCCGCCCGATTGAGGTCGGATGCTGCGCGGATACCGCGCAAAAGTTCGGTCGCAGCAGTCGCATCATCTGGATGCAGGGCGTCGGTTCGATTCACGGTCAGAGGCGCATCGGGGGTTGATGATTCTGGAAATGTTCGCGCTTCGGTGGGCGCTGCCTCGAATGAAAAGGTCGCTTGGGCACCGAGGGCATTGCCCGGGTCTTCGCTCCCGCCGTGGATGACGAGCACCCCTGTCGTCAAGAGCACGAGCGCAAGTCCCACATGGAGCGCGACCGAAAGAGTCCATGGGATCAACCGCCGAATCCGCATGGACTACTTCGATTCCTTTCGCCCAGACGGTGCGCCAGAAGATGCGCTGCTGCTCGGTCTCTTGGACGAGGCACAGAGCATTCCGTCAACGCTCCAGGCTCCGGGTCCAACAAGCAGAATCATCAGTGCCAGGACGAAGAGACTCAATTGTGCACTGACTCTGAGGTGGTCATCGTGCGGAATAGCCCAGCCGCCAGTTGACTGAAGTAGGGGCCAACTCGTCATCCAGAATGCTCCAGCCACAACGGCGGCGATAGAAAACCCAGAGAGTCGTGAAAATGCTCCGAAGAGCAGGAGGATCCCACCTGCGAATTGCGCAATCGCCCCGAACCACGCGGCAATCACGGGGTAGGGCAGGCCGGCGTGGTGCGCGAGCAGTGCGCTCTCGTAGAGTGCGCGCCCGGAGAATGGCTCTGCCGCGGGCGGCGCTGGAACTGGCGCAGCTTGAGGATCCACTGGTGCCGCGAGACCAGTCGTTTGAATGCGCTGCCAATCGATCCCGGCAGCAGAGACGCCGATCGATGCGAGCTGGGCCGCATCATTGCCGTTGTAGTGGACCGCGGTAAGAACTTGTTGCCACCCCATCGGGAAGAACGCCGCGAAGAGAACTAGCCGCGCGACGAAAGGAAAGAACTTGATTGCGCAAGTTTCTTGGAAGGCCATGGCTATCATCCTACGAAAGCAGGCCAACGCGGGCGTGGCGGAATGGCAGACGCGCTGGATTTAGGTTCCAGTGGGGAAACTCGTGCAGGTTCAAGTCCTGTCGCCCGTATTGTTCGCCGCTAGTCTTGACTCGATGACAGACACGCGAAGTTGGTCGCCCGATTCTTGGCGTTCGCGCCGAGCGACTCAACAACCCGCGTGGCCCGACGCGGCGGACTGCGCCCGGGTGCTCGCGGAGATCAAGAGTCTGCCGCCACTGGTCACCAGCGGCGAGATTTCAGCACTCAAGAGTCAACTGGCAGAGTCGGCGCGGGGGGAACGATTCGTGTTGCATGGCGGCGATTGCGCCGAGAGCTTCGAAGGCTGTCGATCCTCGGCGATCACCAATCAACTGAAGATCCTGCTGCAGATGAGTCTGGTTCTCACCCACGCCTCGCGCCGCCGAGTGATCCGCATCGGGAGATTCGCAGGTCAATACGCCAAGCCTCGTTCGGCTGAGCAAGAAGTGCGGGACGGGGTCTCGCTCCAGTCCTTTCGTGGTGACAATGTCAACCGTCCTGAGTTCACTCGCGCCGCGCGTACTCCCAATCCACAGTTGCTGCTGCGTGGGTATGAGCGGTCGGCGCTGACGCTCAACTTTGTCCGGGCTCTGGTCGATGGCGGATTCGCGGATCTTCATCATCCCGAGAAGTGGAACCTCGACTGGGTCGGGCACTCGCCGCTCGCCGCGGAGTACACCCGCATGGTCGATGCGATCGGGCAGGGGCTTCGATTCATGGAAACGCTCGCCGGGGTGCAAGTTCACCAAATGCAGCGAGTCGATTTCTTCACCAGCCACGAATGTCTGCTGCTCGAACTTGAGGAAGCGCAGACACGGCAGGTTCCCCGTCGCGAAGGTTGGTGGAATCTCTCGACCCATTTCCCCTGGCTCGGGGCGCGAACCGGGCAGATTGATGGGGCACACGCCGAGTATCTGCGCGGAATCGAGAATCCAATCGGTGTCAAGGTCGGACCCGATCATCGCCCAAGCGAGCTGGTCGACCTGTGCAAGTGGTTGAATCCAAAGGGGGAAGCGGGGCGAATCGTGCTTATCCATCGATTCGGGGCGCATCAGATTGCCGCGAAACTTCCGGCCTTGATTGACGCTGTGGCGGCGGACGCGTGTCCCGTGCTTTGGGTCTGCGATCCGATGCATGGAAACACAGAGACGGTCATTCCACAGTCAGGTGCGGGCGCCGGCGTGCCAGTGAAGACGCGCAAGTTTGCGCACATTCTCGCCGAACTGGAACAAGCCTTCGAGATTCACAAGGCCAAGGGATCCATCCTCGGTGGCGTGCACTTCGAATTGACCGGCGAAAATGTTTCTGAGTGCACTGGCGGCGCGCGCGGTCTCTCAGATTCTGATCTCTCGCGGGCCTATCAAACCACGGTGGATCCGCGACTGAATTATGAGCAAGCCCTCGAGATGGCACTCCTCGTCGCGCGCCGGATGTGATTGGTTATCCTCCTTCGCCCCAACGCTCCCACACCAGAATGTCTACGCAGTCAAAGTTCTCCAAATCCAAGCCACGCATCGTCGTGACTGGTCTTGGTCCGGTTTCGGGATTCGGCGTTGGGATCGATCTTCTTTGGAATGGCTTGTGCGCGGGCGCGACCGCGATTGGACCGATCACGTCGTTCGATCCATCTGGGTTCATCACCACCGTTGCGGCAACGATCCCGCCAGGGCTCCTTGATATTCGGGCGATCGTTCCCAAGAATTATCGCAAGGCAACCAAGGTGATGGCCCGCGACATCGAGATCGCCGTCGCCGCGGCGGCCAGTGCGGTGCAAGCTGCAGGGCTGACGACGCGTGGAACGGCCGAGGGCGCCGTGGCGACGATCCCGCCGGAGCGGGTTGGTTGCCACATCGGAGCGGGTCTCATCCCTGCCGATTCCGATGAACTCGCCAGCGCGATGCTCACCTGCCGCGACGCGCAGGGAGGATTCGATCCAGGCGAGTGGGGTCGCACCGGGATGAACAACCTCACGCCGCTGTGGCTCTTGAAGTACCTCCCCAACATGCTCGCCTGTCATGTGACGATCATTCATGATTGTCAAGGACCATCGAACACGCTGACCTGCGCCGAAGCATCGGGCGCACTGTCGATTGGTGAGTCGATGCGGGTGATTCGCCGCGGTGATGCCGACGCCTGCCTCTCGGGCGGCGGCGAGAGCAAGGTGAATTTCATGGGACTGTTGCGCCAGACATTTGCCAATCGTTTGGCTGCGGTTCGCCCGGGTGAGAACGGATCGCGCGCCGTTCGTCCCTTCGATCCCACAGCAATGGGAACGGTGCTTGGAGAAGGTGGCGCGATCCTGATCACCGAGTCACTCGAAAGTGCGCAGGGTCGCGGCGCGGCGGCGATCGCAGAGTTGGTCGGTTTCGCGGCGCGGCAGTGCGCCTGCGCCGACACGGTTGGGGTTGACTTGAGCGATGCCCACGAAGACATCGCGTCTGCAATCGAAGGCGCGCTGCATGATGCTGGCGTGATGGCCAGCGAAATCGATGCAATCGTGCCGCTCGCAAGTGGCATCGCAACGCTCGATCTCGCTGAAGCCAAGGCGATGGCGATGATCTTTGGTGATCGCCTGTCCAAGATTCCGCTGGTAACTCTCGCCCCGCAAGTCGGCATCTGCGGCGCTGGGACGAGTGCGCTGGCGGTCTGTGTTGCGGCGCAGTGCTTGCGCGAGCAGCGACTTCCAGCCCGACTTTCGACCAGCGGTTCGGCGGCGATGGGAGTTGATGCCGACGCGCGCGCCGCAGGCACTGCAGCGCTGCGCAATGTGCTGGTCACCACGACCGGCATGGGTGGGCAGAGCGCAGCGATCATCCTGCGGAGGATCACATGAACGCTCCCCGCGATCGGTCGCCCAGCGAGCGAGTTGTGGTCACCGGCATGGGATGGGTGACGCCGCTCGGTCACGATCTTGAGACGGTTTGGTCCGCGCTGATGCGGGGAGCATCGGGCATGGCACCGATCACCCGTTTCGACGCGCGCACTTTTCCAACGAGCTTCGCGGCCGAGGTGAAAAACTTCGATGTGAACCCGCTCTTGAAGAGTCCAGCGGCGCACGCCAATGCCGGGATCAACTCGCAGTTTGCACTTGGTGCGGCAGCGCAGGCGTGGAAGCAAGCGCAACTCGATGTGAAGTCGCCGCGCAACGGACGTCGGGTTGGAATCTATTTAGGCGCAGGCGAAGGGGTCATCGACACACCCAACTATCTCGCGGCCAACCTCAAGGCGTGGAATGCAGAGCAGGGCAAGTGCGATGGCGTGAAGTGGGCAGAGCTCGGTCACGAATTGATGAACGCCGCGCGCGAGATCGAGCAGGAACCGAATATGCCGCTCGCCCACATCGCCCGGGAATTCGGGGCGCGCGGTCCGGCATACAACTGCCTCACCGCCTGTGCGGCGAGTACCCAAGCCATCGGCGAAGCGTCGAGCATTCTGCGCGGCGGAGAAGCCGATGTGATGATCGCCGGCGGCGCACACACCATGATCCATGTGCTCGGCGTGACGGGTTTCAATCGACTCACCGCCCTGAGCACCAGCAAGGGCGATCCTGCCAAGGCGAGTTGCCCATTTGATCTCGGTCGCGGTGGCTTCGTCATGGGCGAAGGGGCGGGGATGGTGATTCTCGAAACGCTCGAGCATGCGCTGGGTCGCGGCGCAGAGCCGCTCGCAGAACTGATCGGCTTTGGATCGAGCGCAGATTCCTACCGGATCACAGACATCGAGCCCACCGGACGGGGCGCTGCTGCCGCGATGTTGCAAGCGCTGGCGCAGGCGGGCATCGATCCACTGGCAAGACGCAGTGATGGTCGACCGATGGTCGACTACATCTCTGCCCACGGAACGGGTACAAAGGAAAATGACTCGATCGAAACGCTGGCCGTGAAACGAGTCTTTGGCGAAATCGCCAAGGAGATTCCTATGAGTTCCGTGAAGAGCATGCTTGGTCATCTCATTGCCGCCGCCGGCGCGGTTGAGTTCATCACCTGCGTGATGGCCATCCACCGCGGCATGCTTCCGCCGACGATCAATTACACGACGCCCGATCCTGAGTGCGATCTGGATTATGTCGCCAACATTCCCCGCGCGGCAAAGGTCGAGACTTGCCTGTCCAATTCCTTTGGATTCGGCGGGCAGAATGACACGGTCTGCGTGACCGCGTTCAGCGAGTAGCGCGAATGGCACACGGAATCTGGGGCAGGGTTGCGCGCGTTTCGATGGCGCTGTTCGCCGCGCTGGCCTTACTTGTCGCTACGGGTTGGATACTCGCAACACTGGCACCAGCCAACTGGATAGAGGCGGATTTCCTCCGCGCGGATCCGCAGTCCGCCTCGGCCGCGCGCGATCTCGAGCAGAATCTCGCGGCCGCGATCGCGCGAGTCCGCCCCAAGGATTCAGCGTGGGCGATCCGCATCCAAGAGAACGACATCAATGCCTGGATCGTCACGCGATTGCCGCTCTGGCTGGAACACGATCCGTCGCTGGCCTGGCCCATGGATGGAGTTGAGCCGCAGTTGCACTTCAGCGCGGGGTCAGCCACGCTTTCGGTGGCCGTCGCGGGGCGCGTCTACAGCGGCACATTCACGGCAGTCGTCTCGCGCGGCGCGATCCAACTCACACCGGGATGGGGTGCAATCGGGCGGCTGCCGATCCCCGATGGTGCCTGGATCGCAACCCGATACTTGCGCGGAGCCGCCGCCACAACGCTTTCAGTCGGCAGCATTTTCAAACTCGGTGATGGACGGCAAGTCGAGATTCGTCAGGTCGACTTCGTCGAAGGGGCCATCGAGATCGAGTTCATCACCCGCTGATCCGCGTGTGGATGCTCGCTAGGATGTCGCCCCCATGCCCAAGATGACGATCAATGGATTTGAACTCGAATTCGAGAAGGGTCAGTCGATCATCGATGTCGCGCTGAAGAACCAGATTGAGATTCCGCACTACTGCTATCACCCGGGGCTTTCGGTTCCTGCCAACTGCCGCATCTGTCTGGCCGAGATTTCGCAGCCCAATCACAAGACCGGCGCGCTCGAGCTGATTCCAAAGTTGATGCCGACCTGTCATACCGCCGCGGCCGAGGGGATGGTAGTTACCACCCTGAGCCCCAAGGCCGTCGCCAATCAGCGGGCGGTGATGGAGTATCTACTCATCAATCACCCCGTCGATTGCGCGGTCTGCGATCAGGCCGGCGAGTGTGGGCTCCAAGACTATTCCTATGAGTACGGTCGTTCGCAGTCGCGTTTTCAAGAAGACAAGATCAAGAATCCGAAGAAGGATGTCGGACCGAACATCCTTCTCTACAGCGATCGATGCATCATGTGCACCCGCTGTGTTCGGTTCACCAAGGAAGTCACCCAGACTTCGGAGCTCATGGTGGATGGTCGTGGCGGCACCGAGATGATCGACATCTTTCCCGGTGTGGCGCTCGACAACGAGCTCGCCGGGAATGTGGTCGACCTCTGTCCCGTGGGCGCACTGCTCGACAAGGATTTTCTCTTTCAGCAGCGGGTGTGGTATCTAAAGAAGACGCCATCGATCGATGGGATCACCGCCAGCGGCGACAATGTTTCGATCGAGCACAACGAGGGGGTCATCTACCGGATCAAGCCGCGTGAGAATCTTGAGGTGAATCAATGGTGGATCACCGACGAGGTGCGCTACGGTTGGAAGTTCGTGCACAGTGAGAACCGACTGAAGCTGCCGACCGTGCGCGGAGCATCTGCGCTCGATGGCGCGCGGCCGCCAGCCGCGTGGGAGACTGCGATGAATCGCGCGGTCGAAGTGCTGCAAGCTGGCGCACGAAATGGCCGCATCGCGCTGCTGGTGAGTCCGATGCTTGCCTGCGAAGAAGCATTCCTTCTGGCGCGCGCGGTGCTGGCGATTGATCCGTCGGCGGTGCTCGGAGTCGGGCCGATCCCACGCAGCGGCGAGGACCGCACCCTCGCCGGCGGATTCACGATTTGTGCCGAGAAAGCACCCAATGCCCGCGGAGTCCGCCGCGTGCTCGAGGCTCTCGCGGCTGCGCAGCCGGCCCGTCGAAACACGGCCTCGACGCCGATGGTGTGCGACTCCGACGCATTCATCGCCGCGCTGACGACGGCTGGCGTCGGTGTGGTGCTCATCACGGGTAACTATCCCAGTGCGTGGGTCACCGAACCATTTCTGCGCGCCCTTTCCACGCGCCGCATCGTCCTTATCGACACACTTCCCAATCGGCTGACTGATTCTGCCGAGGTGCTTCTGCCCGCTGCAACCTGGGCTGAGAAATCAGGCTGTTTCGAAAATGCCAAGGGACGGCTGCAATCCTTTGAGCGGGCGATCCAACCGATTGACTTTGTCAAGAGTGAGAGTCAGATCGCGCTGGATCTTGCGACGCGGCTGACGGGGGCGCCCAGCGCGATCTTCGATGCGGGCGCGATACGAAACGAGATGGCCGGCGTGCCTGGTCTGGCCCTCTTCGCCGATCAAGTTCATCACCCGGCGGCGACCCATGCACGGACGAGTGACATGGTGTTGATCGAACTCTAGGTCCCGCGTCATGCCGATCGCGACTGTCAAGACCGCGGTGCGATCTGCGAGCGAGGTCTGGTCGCTGGCCTGGCCAACCGTCATCACCATGATGAGCTACACGACGATGCAGTTCGTCGGCAGTGTGATGGTTGCGCAACTGGGTCCAGTCGAGCTGGCTGCGCAGGGAAACGCCGGAGTGTGGACATGGACTGTGATCGCCTTCCTGGTTGGGGCGATCACACTCGTCAATACATTCGTCTCGCAAAGTGTTGGTGCGGGAGAGACCGCAGCGGTCGCGCGTTATGCGTGGGCAGGCATCTGGCTGGCAATCGGCTCGTGGCTCTTGATTCTGCTTCCCATCGGATTCTTCGGACTTCCCTGGGCATTTTCCTGGATGGGTCACGCCCCGGCGATGGAGGCGATGGAAGTTGAATTCGCGCAGATCCTGATGGCGGGCGGCTGCGTGACCCTCATCGGCAAGGCGGTTAGCAATTTCTTCTTCGGGATCGGTCGCCCCAAAGTCGTGACGGTCGCTGCCATCGTGGGAAACATCGTCAATCTGATCCTGAACTATGCGCTGATCTTCGGCGAGCGGGGGCTGCCGGAGCACGGACTTCCCGGTATCCCCGGCGTGACCCCGATGGGTGTCCCAGGCGCGGCAGTGGCAACGGTCATCGGAACGGCCGTGGAGTGTTTGATCCCGCTATCGATCTTTCTTGGTCCCAAGATGGCGCGCGAGTTTTCGACGCGGGCGTTGTGGCGGCCATCGCGCGCCGCGATCAAAGACCTCATGCGTGTGGGATGGCCGGCGAGTCTTCAGTTCGGCAACGAAATGTTCTGTTGGTCAGTCTTCATGACTGTTCTGGTGGGGACATTTGGTACTGCCCACCTTGCCGCGGGCTGGATTGTGCTGCGGTATATGCATCTCTCATTCATGCCAGCAGTGGGATTCAGCATCGCCACCGCGACCCTGGTGGGCCGATCGATTGGAGCAAAGAATCCAGATCTCGCTGCGCGCTACGCACGCACGGCGGTCTGGATGTCGGTTGTCTATATGGCAGGGTGGGGGGTGCTGATGGTGATCTTTCGCGAGCCGATGGTTCGACTCTTCACCAACGCAACCGAGACCGGGGCGGCATCGGCAGAAAATGTCATCTCGATCGGAAGCAAGATCATGATCTGCGCGGCAATCTTCCAAGCCTTCGACGCGGTCGGCATCGTTTACACCGGTGCGCTGCGGGGAGCAGGCGACACACTCTGGCCGGGTGTGATGGTGGTCTCACTGAGTTGGGGTGTGATCGTTGGTGGCGGCGGCTGGACTGCCCGCGCATACCCAGAACTTGGATCGCTTGGGCCTTGGATCGGCTCAACCGTCTACATCATCGCAATCGGCGGTTTGATGGCGTGGCGATTCGAACGGGGCGGGTGGCGCACCCATCAACTGGTGCGGCACGCGGCGGAATGATCATCTAACTTGGATCCGCTGCACTTGGGTTCGAGGCAGTTTGGGCTTGGTGGGCTTGTCTGTATGCTTCTCCGTCCATGAGTACCGACACGATGACCACGAGCAATCCCGCGAATTCTGCTGCCGCCAAGCCCCATCTCGACCTAGCAATCCGTCACGCCGCAGAGGGCCGACGCGATGAAGCTGTCGCCGCCTATCGACTGGCGCTCGAAGCCGATCGATCGATCGCCACGATGTTTGATCTTGCGCGGTTGCTCGATCGAATTGGTGAGGATGACGAGGCCATCGATCTCTATGAGGAGATTTGCTATTCGCCAACGCCACCCGTGAATGCCCTGATCAATCTCTCAGTGCTCTATGAGGACCTCGGCGAACTCGCCCGCGCCGAGCGTTGCCTGCGCCGCGTTCTCGAGCTTTATCCCACGAATCCGCGCGCGCGGATGTATGTGAAGGATGTCTGTGCCGTCGAGACCATGTCCTACGACGCCAACGCCGCGCAGCAACTCGCCCGTCGCAACGCAGTCCTCGACACGCCGATCACCGACTTCGAACTCTCCGCGCGGGCGCGCAACTGCCTCAAGAAGGTTGAGATTCGCACGCTTGGCGATTTGCTGCGGGTCACCGAAGCCGAATTGATGGGATTCAAGAACTTCGGCGAGACCAGCATCAGCGAGATCAAGGCAATGTTGAATTCGCGCGGTCTTCGCCTCGGTCAGGGTCTCGAAGGCGGCTTCGAAGAGTCCTACCGCCGCGAGTATCTCGAAACACTGCGCGCCACCGTTGCGCCCGAATTGCTTGAGATTCCGATCAACAGCCTCGAGTTGACGATTCGCGCGCGCAAGGCGATCCAGCTGCTCGAGGTTCGCACACTTGGTGATCTCGTCTGTCGGACCGAGGCAGAATTGATGGGGATCAAGAACTTCGGTTCAACAAGCCTCGACGAAATCAAGGCGCAGTTGGCGGCCCACGGACTCGCGCTGCGCGTTCTCGAGTGATTCCGGACGGCATCAACGGGATGTGCGTCGCAAGCGTCGCGTGCCTTGGGTGAGTTGGAACGACTGAAAGGTCGGGAAGGTCATGGAAGACCCTGCCAAATCCTCCCGCTCCTTCACGATCGCGATCTTCAGCGCGCTGGTGGTTCTGGCAATTCTTCGCGGATGCTCAAGCCATGATCCTGCAAAACCGTCAGGACCGTTGGCCGAGATTCAAGGCGTTCCTGCTGTCGAGGCCGCGCCCGCGGAGCCGGCGATTGTCCCCACGGCCGAGCCATCCGAACCAGTCAAGCCGCTGCCAATTCCGCCGAAGCCGCTGCCGGTTCCCCCCGCAGTCGAGCCATCAGTCGCCATCCGCATCGGAACCGTGGCGAAGTCGGAAGCCATTCGAATAACGCATGGAAGTGGCCGACTCCTGATCTCGCTGCAGCGTGCGGACGCGGGAGAGTTGCCATGGAGCGCAACCACGCCGATCGAGATTCGTGCGGTCAAGGGTGGATGGCAGGTGACCTCTTCGGCGCAGAGGACGCGGGCGTTCTCACCGGGCGAACTCGCAGTTCGCTGCGCCGACGAGGGTCGGTGTGCGATTGAGTGGAACGCGAGAGCGTGGCCCGGGCAACTGCGACTCGTTCTAGATGACCAGGAGATTGACATCGTGATGGATGTCCCAATGGAGTCCTACTTGCCCGGCGTGATCGCCAAAGAACTCTATGGGTCGTGGTGCGAGGCTGCATTTGAGGCCCAGGCAATCGCCGCGCGCAGTTATGCAGTTGTTGAAGAGGCGCGCTGGGAGGGTCGCCGGCACTATGACATGGTTGCAGGTCAGCAGAGTCAGGCCTGGATCGGTGCGACTGACAATGTGAAAGCGATCCAGGCAGTCCGCAACACGCGCGGGGAATTGCTGGTGCATGATGGCTCGGTCGTTCCGACCTACTACTCGAGTGCCTGCGGTGGTCGACCCGCGAGCGCGTTTGGGGTGCTGACCGACAATCCGTTTCATGACATCGCCCCAGTCGCTGCGGGGGAGGGATCGCCGCGCGCGGTCTGCTGCCAGTCCACGGCTGTGGCAACTTGGAAAGTGTCGATTCCACTGGCGGTCATCCAAGTGCGCCTCGAACGGTGGGCGACTGCGAATGGTCGTCCGGACATTGCAGGTTTGCAAGTTCCCTCAGCAATCGAGGCGGTCGACAAGAACGCCACCGGTCGGCCGACGCTGCTTCGCATCCGAGATCGCAAGGGACAGTCCGCAACGATCGCCGCCGAGGACTTTCGGCGCGCCATCAATGCTGCGAGCGACGCCAAGACCAACATGCGGTCAAGTGATTGTTCGATTCGCATCTCAGGCAGCGCGGCTGACATTTCTGGACGAGGATTTGGTCACGGCGTTGGACTCTGTCAGCACGGAGCGCAGGAGATGGGGCGCAAGGGAAAGTCCTGCCAGCAGATTCTTGCTCGTTACTATCCAAGCGCGATGATCGTGAAAGCGTGGAGATAACAGCGTGTTTACGGGACTGGTGCAACGCATTGGCGTCGTGGTCTCGCGCGCGAAGAGCCGGTCTGGCGAGCGGCTCTGCGTTCATGTCGATGAGCCGCTGACGCACGATCGACCGGGGGACTCCATCAGCGTCAATGGTGTGTGTCTCACGATCGTCGACATTCGTGCCAGCGAATTCGATGCCGATGTCATACCCCAGACCCTGTCCATGACCACGCTGGGTGCGCTTGAGGTTGGTGCGCGCGTCAACCTCGAATCGGCACTGCGGATGGGCGACCCCATGGGCGGCCACATCGTGCAAGGGCACATCGACTCGATCGGCGAAGTGTGCGCGATCGATCGCGCCAATCAAGCCTGTCGGTTGCGCGTGCACCTTCCCGCCGATTCGCTCGGCCCCGTCGTGGCACAAGGATCGATCACGGTGCAAGGCGTTTCGCTCACCATTGCAGCCTGTGGCGCGGACTGGTTCGAAGTCGCGCTCATTCCAGAGACGCTCACCCGCACCACGCTGGGCGAACTCGCCGTTGGGGCACGGGTCAATATCGAAGTCGATGCGCTCGCGCAATTGATCGACCAATCCGTGCGACGCCATCTCGCGAAGCGATAGCAGGACGCTGAAAAA
>SIAB01000058.1 GCA_009692015.1 Phycisphaerales bacterium | reverse complement strand
CCTTTTCACCCTTACCGTTGCCGTGAGGCACCGGCGGTTTATTTTCTGTGGCACTGTCCCGAGCCTGCGTCGAGGCTGGTGGTCATTAGCCACCACCGTGTCCTGCCGTGTTCGGACTTTCCTCGCCCGACAGATGTCGGGGGCGATTGCCTGATCACGATCCAAGGGTATCCATAGACTCGCGCTGTGACGAATGCAGAAATGTGCGTCTGGTCCGAGGCACCCTTGAACGGCTGGCTCTTGCAGGCCATCCAATCGAGCGGTGTCGAAGTGATTTCGGTCGGATCACCGAGGTCGGATGTACGAATGTGCCTCGGTTCGACCGATCGATGCCTCTCAGACCTGCGCACCTTTTCCGCCGCGATGCACGGTCTCCCCCTGATCTTCGTCGGCTTCGGGAATTCTGCTGCTCGCCAGGCAATCGCCAAGAATCATCCCAGAGTGTTCACGACTGAGCCGTGGATGGGATTGGCGGAAGACCGCCATGAACCACGCGATGAGGTCTTGCTCCCTGGTCTCGCGCTAGATGGCAGATTCATGCAGGCAGCCGACATCTTCTCACAGAGTGGATCGCCCGATGTGGCGCAGATTTCTTCGCTCGGTTGCCTCGACAGCGGGTCCATTCTCGCGCGCATTCAAGAAGCCGCAAGCATCTTGATTCAGTGGATGGGTCTGCCCGAGCGGGTGAGCGCCTGTGTCGGTGGAGGACGGATCCAACGCGCGGGTGACGAGCATCCCGATTCCTCGAGTCGCTCTTTCCGCTCGTGGGTTGGATCGTTTGCCTTGACCTGTCAGTTTTCAGATGGTCGGGCTGGACTCATCCTGGCATCGAATCAACACCCCGCATGGAGTCGCGCTGCGCTTGCCTGTGGTCGATTCGGTGCGGTTCGGGTGGATGACACCATGCTGGAGTGGCGCGATGGAGCGAACAAGCTGATTGAGTGCGTCGAACCAGCGCCCTCTGAAACTGAAGTCATTGATCAGGGTTCCCTCACGGCACACACTCTGCGCGATGGTGATGCGGTGGCGCAAATCACGGCGATCAATCGCCTCCACTGCCGGTCATTTGTTGAAGCAGCCTGCCTCAGCGCATTCACCCGAGAGTCAGAATCCCCGCTGAAGATGGCTGAGATTTTTGGCTGAGAGACGCGACGAAATCGCCAATCTCTTAATCAGCTCCGCGCGATTAGAGAACGATTTCGGAAATCTTCACTTGAACAAAGGACTGACGATGACCCTTGTGTCGTCGATAGCCCTTGCGGCGGCTGTACTTGTTGAGCACAGTCTTCGCCCCCCGCTTGAGACTCTTCACAATTTCTGCGACGACCGTGACATTCGCCAGGTATGGCGCGCCAAGCGTGGCGACAGATCCGTCTTCGTTGCCGACGGCGAGTACCTTGTCGAAGGTCAGCGAGGTTGCTCCCTCGGGGAGTTTGCGGAGGTCGATGTCAAGGATGTCATCCTTGCGGACCATGATTTGCGTTCCACTATCTTCGATTATTGCGTACACGGGGCGGGAAGTATACATCAAATCGACCAAGCCGCCAACTCGCGCAAAGGTCGAGCCAGAAGACGGGAGCGCGCTTCGCGCATAGTGGCTTCCTGCTTGCAAAACGCGATGCGCAGCCAGCGTCGATCCGCGTTTTTTGGATCATAAAAAGCGCTGGCTGGAATGGTCGCGATCCCGGCCTGCACGAGGGATTTCGCAGCCGCGACATCATCCTTCCATCCCGCCGTGACAGCATCCACGAGGATGAAATAGGACCCCTCGGGAACGACGCACGCGAAGCCTGCCTCCTGCAGAATCTCAAGCATCATGGCGCGCCGCTGGGCGTAGTCCGCCTTGAGTTGCCGCAGATAGTTGTCGTCGTCACAGACCGCGTTCAGGGCATCCGCGGCCGCCCGCTGCAGTGGAGTTGGAGCGCAGAATGTCAAGAACTGGTGGGCACAACGAACGGATTGCGTGATCGCCACCGGAGCGATCGCCCAGCCAACCTTCCAGCCGGTGAGTGAGAAGGTCTTGCCGAGACTGCCGAGAATAATCGTTCGTTCGCGCATCCCCGGGAGCGTGGCGATCGAACAGTGCTTGCCCTGGTAGGTGATCGCATCGTAGACCTCATCGGAGAGCACCACGCAATCAAATGCACGGGCGAGTGCGGCGATAACTTCCAACTCGCCAGCGTCGAACATCCGACCGGAGGGATTATGCGGCGAGTTCAGAATGATCGCGCGCGTGTTGCGATTGAATGCTGGGCGCAGCAGCGCATCTGTGATTCGAAAGGCTGGCCCATCGAGTCGCACCCGCCGCGCTACTGCGCCGGCCATCGCGACGCAGGCCGCGTATGAGTCGTAGCTCGGATCGAGGAGAACGACTTCGTCGTTTGGATTGAGGAGTCCCAAGAGCGTCGCTGCGATCGCCTCGGTACAACCTGCGGTCACCGTGACCTCGCGATCGGGATCGAATGAGAGTCCCGTCGAACGCATGGTGTAGCGCGCGATCGCCGCGTTGGTCTGGGGCAAGCCAAAGGCGCGGGCGTACTGTCCAAACCCCCCGTCGACTGCGGCTTTCGCGGCGTTCTTGACAAAGTCGGGTCCATCAAAGTCTGGAAACCCCTGCCCAAGATTGACGGCCTTGTGCTCGACTGCCAGGCGGCTCATCGTCGTGAAGATCGACTCTCCAAATGGAACGAGTCGTGCATTGATGAGCGTGCGCGCCGGAGTCATGGAAGCATCCCCTCCCTTGCGAGATAGTTCGAGATGGGAGAAAACGCAGCCCGCGTTCTCAGCCACCCGATGAAGTCCGCGAAGCGATCACAGAGTTGCTCGCCACAGGGATGTCGCATGTACCGCGGCAATCGCGCAGAGCTCAGATTCATGAACTCCCAGGGATGGAAATACACATTGACATACCTATCGCGGGCCAGGCATCGCTCGATGCACCGGCGGTAAAGACACTGGGGATAGTTCTTGAATGCCAACCAAAAGACTGGCAAGCGCAAGTTCGGCGTTGCAGATGCGGGGACTTCAATGAGTGCCGACCGGCGATGAATCGTACGGGGCATATGGCGGTTGTTGTATCGCCCCGGCAACCACACTGGGTGGATCGAACTATCCCAGCGATAGCCCGCAGACAGGATCGTCTCGGGCGCAGTCTCTTCCATTCGCGCGCGGCGAAATCCCAGGACTGGTGTTCCGCTCAAGCGCTCCAAGAGTTCTCGGCTCGACTGCAGATCGCCGACAGCCAAGGTGGCGTGGTGGAATCCATGCGAGGCAATCTCGTGTTTGACAGCCGACTTTCGCAGCAGTTCTGGGGCGTGGTTGGCGATGGCCGCCGTGGTGAAGAAGGTGGCGGGAACTGCCAATTCTTCGAGCAGTTTGAGGGTGCGCTCCCACCCGCGACATCCCTGCGCGAGTTGTTCAGCGTGATCCAAGTTCGCCCCATAGGCGTTGGGTGAATCGAACTCTTCGATGTCGAACGAAAGGAGTGCGGTGGGCAGGTTTGACACGCGTCTGGGATGATAGAAGCCGTGCCCCCACCCCCCATTTCAAACCCAAAGATCAGCGTTTCGCTTTTCTTTGAAGATGACCACCTCGTCGCGGTGGAAAAGCCGGCAGGACTGGTGACTCAACCAGGTGTCGGTCACCGAAGTGACACGCTTCTCAATGGACTCTTTGCGCGGATGGGAGCGCAATTGACACGGCTCGGATCTCAGCGAGACTGGGGACTCCTCCATCGATTGGACCGCGAGACTTCTGGTCTTGTGATCATTGCGAAGACTGCGCCAGCTTATGACGCGATCCGCAAGCAGTTTGAGCAGCGCACGATAGAGAAGACCTACATCGCGATTGTTCGGGGACGGCTGCCCGCAGCCGATGGCACCTGTCGTCAGTCGCTTTCAGAGGTCAGACGCGGCGACATGAAAATCAGCGTCGTTGCTCAGCGCGGTGAACATGCGGTGACACATTGGAAGACGCTGGCAGTTTCGGGCGACCTTGCCGTGGTCGCCTGCGCAATTGAGACGGGAAAGCTGCATCAAATTCGCGCGCACCTGGCACTCGTTGGCGCGCCAGTGGTTGGAGATCGCGTCTATCGATCGCTGTTGCCACCCAACACCAGCCGTCCTCCTGCGAACAAGCGCTGCGCCGAACCGACCCTTCGGCTCCATGCATTTCGGCTGGGATTCGAGCATCCGGTCAGTAGAAAGCGGATCGAACTCGAGGCGCCGATCCCGCTTGCCATGCGAGAAATGATCGGGGAGTGTCTCGGCGTGCGCGCGGGGGCATCACTCACCCCCGCTGCCGTCGCCAAGTTGACGAATCCCATTCGTCCGGCGCGCTGGTGGGAACGAAAGGGATCCAAGCGTTGAGCCAAGAGCAGGTGAGTCGAATCTCGCGAGGTCGAATGGTGTTCCGTTGGATCCTGCGCGCCTGCCTCATCGGAGTGCTCTCGATCACCCTGGGCACCGTGGTGCTCTGGAACTGGCCAACTGGCTTCTACAGGGTCGCAACGGCAATTGGTCGCTTCGCCTGCGGAGTCAAGCGCACCACGGTTGCCGTTCGCGGGGTCGAGGTGCCGACACTCGACAGCGCTCCGAGTGAGCCAGCTGAGCAGCCCGACTCGACGCAGAAATGCCTCACGCCGATCCTCTTCTTGCACGGTTATGGCACGAGCAAAGAGGCAATGCTGAGAGAGATGGATTGGTTTTCGCGCTCGCGGCGAGTCATCGCTCCAGATCTTCCGGCATTCGGTGAGAACCCGCTTGCACCGAATCAACCGGCGCTCGACGGCGCTGGATATGTGCGCTGGATCGAGGAGTTTCGCGTCGCAGCAAATCTTGGGCGAGTCGATGTTGTTGGCGAGTCAATGGGTGGAGCCTTCGCTGCCGCCTACGCGGCGACCTATCCAGATTCGGTTCGGCGGCTGGTGCTGCAGTCAGCGGCAGGAGTGAGAGCGCCGCGTGCCAACGCAGTCATGACCTCCGTCGCGCGGGGAGAGAATCCCCTTGAGATCTCCTGCGACAGCGACTTTGACCGGGTGGTTGGACTTTGCTTCGCGCATCCCCCATTCATTCCAGCTCCCATGCGCACCTATCTCGTTGCCCGCGCCCTCTCGCAGCAGTCGCGCAGCGCCGAAGTCATCGATGGTCTGCGGGAATTCTTGCAATGCGGCGTCGAGCCACTCTTGCCAGCCATCAAGGCACCGACACTCATTCTCTACGGCGATGCAGATGCCATCACCGATTGCTCGATGCTGGCGGTCTACAGCAGCGGAATTGCCGGTTCGCACGCACTGCTCATTCCGAGTGCTGGGCATGTGATCTTCGCAGATGCCCCGACCGAAGCGCGTCGCGAAGTTTCGAACTTTCTAGACCGGTAGCAGGCTGCTGAAATCGTCCGCCGAGCAAACGATCATGACCGTGATCAAGACAGCGTGAACGCTGCGGAATCATCTGCTCGGGGCTCAGACAGTCCTCGCCTGAATTCCAGCGCGCCATCCGGCGCGCGCTCAGACAAGCGGCGCAGACTTGCTCGGCTGCGGAACTCGCCCGAGCAGAGATCCCTCCGCTTTCACGCAGGCGAGAATCTGGCTTGAAATGTTGGAGATAGGTCTACCGTTTCGGAACTATGTTCTGGGTGAGTTTGCAAGCCGAGCCAAGTGCAGTTGAGTCAGCCATTAAAGTGTTGCGTTGACCCCTGAGCTCGCACATGCAATCTGCCCGTAACCGGCGTCAGCCGTGATCGCGGCGGCTCAGCCGAGTCGGGCGATCACCGCATCTGCGAATTGCCTCGTGCTCAGTTCGCCGCCGAGGTCGCGCGTCCTGCAACCCTCTTGCAAGGCACGGTCATATGCGCCGCGAATGCGCGTGGCTGTCGCTGCCACCGCTGCATCCCCGTGCATCTCTGCGATGTAATTCAGCATCATCACGGCACTCATGGTGATTGCCAGTGGATTGGCGATTCCCTTCCCCGCGATGTCGGGGGCACTTCCATGCACGGCTTCGAAGATGGCGCAGTTCTCACCGAGATTCGCGCCTGGAACAACGCCAAGTCCACCGACGAGGCCGGCACAGAGATCGCTGATCACATCGCCGTAGAGGTTTTCCATCAAGAGCACATCAAAGCGCGTGGGATCCTGCACCAGTCGCATGCAGGCGGCGTCGATAATGAGTTCCTCGTAGACAATCTGTTGATACTTCGCGTCGTGCACCTCGCGCGCGCAGCGGATAAACATGCCATCCGAGAGTTTCATGATATTGGCTTTGTGAAAGACAGAAACCTTCTTGCGATTGCGATGTACTGCGTATCGAAAGGCAAAGTCGGCGATGCGCAAGCAGGCCTGACGCGTGGCGACCTTGACGCTCGTCACCACCCCCTGCGTGATTTCATTCTCGATCCCGGCATAGAGGCCCTCGGTGTTCTCGCGCACTACCACCAGATCCACATTTTCGAAACGGGTCTTCACCCCGGCGAGGGATCGGACAGGGCGGACCGCACCATAGAGGTCGAGCGTCTTGCGCATGGCGACATTGACCGAGGAGAATCCACCTCCCACCGGTGTGGTGCAGGGACCCTTCAGCGCCACGCGGTGCTCGCGAATGGCTGCAATGGTCGACGCGGGCAGCAGTTCCTTCTCGCCTGCCTCGAGCGCGGCCACACCCGCCAGTGCTTGCACCCACTCGATTGGTGCGTTGGCTGCTTTCAGAATGTCGCAGGCCGCCGCGGCAACTTCGGGCCCGATGCCATCTCCAGGAACGAGAACTACCTTGTACTTCATACGCCTTGGACGATATCGCTTTCGCGCTGCATCGGCAGCCGCGCCGGGAAGAAAAGAAAACCCCCCGCGACGTGTGTCGCAGGGAGTTGGAGGAACAACGACAATGATGCGCGGTTCAGGTCTTACTCGGGATCGTCAACTTCAAGCCGACCGCGATCTTGCTCGGATCGTTGCCGATGACACCCTTGTTGGCTTCGTAGATTTTCTTCCAGTTGTCACGGCTTCCGTAGACCTTGCCTGAGATGGAGCCGAGCGTTTCGCCGGCGACAACGACATGCTGGCGGATGAGCGCTCCGACAGCACCCGTGGTGGCAATTGCAGGCTTGGCATCCGATGCGGTTGCGCGGGCAGGCAATACTCCAGCTCGGGCTGGCAGATTGATCTTCTGTCCGACCTGCAGGTTTGTTGGATTCATGCCTGGGTTCGCGTCAGCGATCATCGTCCACTTGTTGGTGTCATGAAACCACTCGCCAGCGATCGCCGTCAGCGTGTCACCTGACTTCACGGTGTAGCTCGTGAACGAGGAATCCTTCACCTTGGGTGCCGGTGATTGAGTAACCATCACCGCCTTGGGTGTGGTCGGAATCATCGGCGCCGTTTGAGCGGCCGGGGCAACGACCACGGGCATCGCAGGAGCCACAACTCCTGGCATCGGGAGCGTGGCTGGACCCAGCGTTGTGCGCGGTGAGTTCATCGGCGCGGGAGGGACGGCCGCGAACGCCGGACCATTCGTCTCTGGAAGTCCAGCCGAGGCTCCAGGCAGAGTGGAATTGAGTCCCGGCCAGGCTGGAAGCGCGCCGGTGCTTGTACCTGATGGCGTTTGCGTCAGCGTTGCAGTCTCGTTGACGCGCGGCGCTGAATCAGCGAGCGACTTCGTTGGTTGTGTGGGGGCGAGGTAACCGTAGTAAATGGCGGCAATCGCCAGAAGACCTACGACAGAAAATATGACAATCTTAGCTCCGCGAGTCATTGTTGGACCTCCATGTCCAGTGGGTGAAGAACCGTCCGTGAAAATGTCAGACCGGTGAGGGGTTGACGACCTCTCCGGGGCCCGTGCGAGCGAGATCAGAAGCCGAGCGATGCTGGTGCCGTGCGTACGTCATCGGTGCAGCAATCACAACAGAACTGATCGTTCCCGCAATCAGGCCAACGATAAAAGTAAAGGCGAATGGGGCGATGGCTGGTCCACCCCAGAACAAGAGAACGAACGCGCTCATCAGGGTGCTCCCACCCGTCATCACCGTTCGGCTGAAAGTTTGATTGATCGCATCATTGATATTGTTCCAAGTGGCAAAGGCCAGTTTGCCCTTGTTCTCGCGGATACGGTCGAGGATGACGATGGTGTCGTTCAAGGAGTATCCAATGATCGTCAAAAGACCGGCAATAACATTGAGATCTATGCGAAACTCTTCGAGCCCGGTCATCCGAGCGAGGTCCGTTCCGCCGAGTCGCAGACTCAACGCGAGCGCGCCGAGGCAGACGAGGACATTGAACGAGACCGCCGTGATCGTCGCGAGCGAGTAGCGAAGGCTTGAGAATCGCAACCAGATGTAGAGGACCATCCCGATCAGGCTGACGATGATGGCGACGATCGCACTGGCCGCGAGGTTTTCAGCCACGCGCGGCGAGAAGCTGTTGACCTGATCGAGGCTCAATTTGCTTGTAAATGCGGCCTGAATGAGCTTCCACTCTGGTTTGGCGACCACCCGTTCCCATGTGGCGGCATCAACCTTGGTGAGGAGCGCCCTCGGCTCGACAACCAGCACAGCGAGTTCCGTGTAGCCCTTCGACGGGTTCGATGTGTCGGCCAGTTGAATCCCGACCACTTGGGAGGTTCGGGCGCTGATGGCCGAGAAGTCGGGCTGCTTTCGCATGCGGGCGATGCGGGCCTCTGCGTCTTCGATCGTGACCGGGGGTGCCAGGTCCTTGAGCACCACCACCACTCCACCCACGAAGTCCGACGCGGAGTCCCTGATCTCGGGTCGACCAATCGCGGCGCCAACGGTGTCTGCGGTGATGGGCTGGGCGAAGCGAGCGCCATCTGGGTCGTCCGATCCGATGAAGTTGACCGGCTGAACCGCGTCGATGGAGTCCTTGAAGGCTGCTGCCACGGCGGCGACCAAGGGCTCTGTGATGGTCTGATTGGATTCGAGGTCCGACGGATTTGCGATCTTGACCTGGAATCCGGTTGAACTGCCATCGGCGGTTGACTCGCCGACTGTCAACACATTCGCCGAGCGCAATTCACGAAGAATTGGATCGGTCGCGGCGTCACCCGTCGCGTGGAGTTTCGCCTCGACCGCCTCGCGCGCGAGCAGGAGCCGGCCGTTTGCCGAGGTTGGCTCGCCGGGGAGCGCCTTGCGGGTCATCAAGGTCATGGTGACTCCGCCTCGGAACTCGGTTTCGAGCATCTCGCGACCAGCCGACCAGCAAAGAGCGAGGCAAGCCACAGCAATCACACCCGCCGTCGTCCACCAGAACTTGCGCATGGCCAGCCAGTCGACGTTGGGCCTCAGGAACTTCATCAGGGATGGGAAGACGGTCGGCAACATCGGCAGTCGTTTCATCCCAAACCAATTGATCAGGATCGCATACATAACCCGCGTGCAGAAAAGCGCCGTAAAGAGAGTCGTGAGCAGACCGATCATCATGGTCAACGCGAAGCCCTTGACTTCGGTTGCCGCGGTCTTGTAGAGAACAACACAGACGATGAGGTTGGTGATGTTGCCGTCGAAGATCGCGCTGAAGGCTCGCGAGAACCCGAGGTCGATCGCATTCTTGAGCGGCTCCTGGTGGTCAATCAACTCTTCGCGGGTGCGCTCATAGATGAGCACATTGGCATCCACTGCCATGCCAACAACGAGCGCAATTCCTGCCAGCCCCGGCAGCGTGAAGGCTCCGTCGATGCCGGCCATGATTCCAAAGATCATCGCGAGATTCAGCAGAATCGCAATGTCAGCGATGATTCCCGCGCCGAGGTAATAGATGGCGATCAGAACCGCCGTGGCGCAACTTGAAATGACCACAGCCCAAAGTCCGCGCGCCAGATTTTCCGCGCCGAGTGCTGGTCCAAGAATGCTGACCGAGATCGGCTCGGGATGGAGTTTTGCTTCGAGTTCGCCGCCCTGCAGGACGCGGATCAGGTACTCGACCTCTTCGTTGGAGAACGACCCGGTGATCTGTCCGCTCGTTGAGATCTGACTCTGAAGATTCGGAGCCGAGAAGAGTTGACCGTCGAGCACGATTCCCATCGGCCGACCGATATTCGCACCGGTCAACTTGCCCATCAACTGCCCGCCCGCGGGATCAAGTTGGAAGGCAACCGCCACCCGACCGAGATCATCCTGACTCGGGAAGACATGCTTCATCGCCCACTGTCGACCACCGAGATGATCGAGGCTCATCGCATCGGTGATGTACAGGAGCACGAACGGCACGCCATTGTGCTTCGCCGCGACCAGATCGCGCGCACGCAAGTAGGTCATGGGATCGGCCAGAAGCGATTCGATCGCCGCAGGCGTGTCGGCCCATTGCTTGGGATCGTTGATCGGAAACCAGCGCGCGATTGTCGAGTCGGTTCCATCAGGCCCGCGTTCCGAAAGTTGCTTGCGCAGTTCCTCTGGATTGACCCCCTCCGCCGCTGCTGCACTCACTGCGATGTGAAACTCGAGCACACCCGCTGCCCGCAGCAGGCGTTTGAGATCTTCCGGATCGTCGTATCCAGTCACCTTGGCCGCGAAGTCAGCGTGCATCTGGGCAACACGGTCAATCTCTCCCGCAAAGTCTGGCAACCGTGACTTCAGTTTGCTCAGTTCAACGGTTCGCGGGCTCTCCCCGCGGATTCGTGTGCCGTCGTCGGCGACAGTTGCCTTGCCCGCTGCATCGCGGACGAAGGGTTGCTCTATCGACAATTGCAAGACTTGCTTGAAAGTGGCCTCGTCGATATTGGCCGACTGGATCGATGCGCGAAGTGCATGATCGGCGAGTTCGGCGGTGGCGATTCGGGCTTCGATCGCGCCGATTTCGGTGGCATCGGCGTTGCGGGCGAGTGCCTCCTGATATTCAATTCGCGCGGTGGTTGCGTCGTTGAAGGCCTGCTGGAGCTTCGTCAGTGACTCGAGTCGAGATCCGGCGGATGGCACCGAGTTCGCAGCGCCCGCGGGAGCCAATCGTGCGGCGCTACTCGTCGAAAGCGCTTGATCGAGTTCACGTCCGGTGACGGTCATCTCCCGACCAAGTTTCACCAGATGCGTCCGATAGACATCGCCGAGCTCACGCACCTCAGGGGATGGCAATGGCATCACGACTTCGATGCGGTCGAGCCCCTGCGGCTGCAGCGAGATATCCAAGACTCCTTGTGGATTGACTCGTCGTTTCAGCGAATCGACCACTTGCGCGAGCACGCGCTGCGAGTCGCCCTGTTTGGGCATCTCCACCGAATAGACCATGCTCACCCCACCGCGAAGATCCTTGCCGAGATGAATGCTCTTGTCGAGCGGAAAGAGTTGCCAAACGCAGAACCCGATGACAACGATCGCCAGCAGGAGGCGGGGAAGGATTTTGATATTCATGAACGCGATCCCTGCGAATCAGATCCAGGAGCGAGCACCTGCACGATGGAACTCTTGGAGAAGGTCATACGGACATTCGAGTTCTCATCGATCTTCAGAATGATCGTGTCATCCTTGATTTCAACGACCGCGCCAATGATGCCGCCGGCAGTTTGCACCGAGTCGTGCTTCTTGATTGACGACATCAGTGTTGCCCGCTTCTTCTTTTCACGGCGCTGCCCCATCACGCTCACCAGCACCATGATGACCAGGAATGGAATGAGCATCCAGATCATTCCAAATGGATCCGCTGCCGGTCGCGCTGCCGCAGAGACCCCTGCCGGATCACCGGTCGCTGCCGTGGTGGCAACTGGAACTGCGGGCGCGCCTGCCAGTGGCGGTCCCTCCTGAAAGGCTGCGAGAGTCGAGGGAATCACACGCGAAGTGCACAAAAGTTCAGTCATCCGATACTCCATTGAGGTCGAGCGAGCCGCTCTGAACCTGATTCGTACAGGGCCACGAGCGACGGAATTGAAGCCACGTATCTTCCTCGATTGCGCGCCTTATGTCTAGTAGCAGTCTCTGAAAGAGCCGAATGTTGTGCAGGGATACAAGGGTTGGTCCGAGCATCTCGCCGGCTATGAAGAGATGCCGCAGGTATGCCCGTGAAAAACCGCCCGCGCACGCTTCGCAGTCGCACTCCCGTTCGATCGGGGCCTCGTCGTCGCTGTGAATCGCATTTCGCAGGCGGATGGCGCCCGCCTGGGTGAAGGCCATCCCGTTGCGACCGTTTCTGGTGGGCAGGACGCAATCGAACATGTCGACACCACTCTCGACGGCCATGGCGATGTCGCGCGGATAGCCGACTCCCATCAAGTATCGCGGCCGATCCAGGGGGAGCAAGGGCGCCGTGTGGCGAACGACTTGTTCGATCGCCGCGGTTCCCTCACCGACCGCGACGCCGCCGATTGCATACCCAGCGAGATCGAAGGCGCAGGTTTCTGTGACCGAAGCACTCCGCATCGCAAGATCGGTGCCGCCTTGCACAATGCCAAAGAGAGCCTGATCCGGTCGACGATGCGCTGCGATACACCGAGCAAGCCAGCGGAGCGTGCGATCCTTCGCTTGCATTGTCCGTTCACGGGCCATCGACTCGGGGATCGCCCCACCAGCCGGAGGGCAGTCATCGAATGCCATAGCGATGTCGGCGCCGAGTGCCTCTTGAACTGCCATGCTTGACTCGGGACCGAGGTGAACAACCTTGCCATCGATGAACGATTGAAAGGTGACGCCATCCTCGTCAACGCGATTGATCTGTGCCATCGAAAAGGCCTGGAAGCCACCCGAGTCGGTGAGGATCGGACCCTCCCAGCGCATGAACTTGTGAACTCCACCAAGGGCGGCGATCCGCTCGGCACCGGGGCGCAGGAGCAGATGAAATGCATTGTTGAGGATGCACTGGCTCCCAGTGGTACGCACCTGGGTCGGGGTGAGCCCCTTCATCGCCGCCGCAGTGGCGACGGGCATGAAGGCTGGCGTATCGAAGGATCCGTGCGCGGTCGTCACCCGACCGACGCGAGCATGCCAGCCGCTTTGTCCGGTCTTCTGGTGTGTGACCTCGAAGCGAATTGCGTCCTTCGCCATCATCAACCGCCACGCTGCCGGGTCGCATCGCGCAGCGTGCGCCGTTCACTCTCCGTGAGTGACCCGAGTCCCCTTGCCCGCACCTTGTCGAGGATTCGATCGACCTCGGCCGTCGCCGTTGCCGCGGGATGAACGCTGCCAGCGCGTTGTCCGCGGCGCGAGGCAGC
>SIAB01000057.1 GCA_009692015.1 Phycisphaerales bacterium | reverse complement strand
CTGCCCGTTCGTTGATATGGTCGGTTCACCGCTTCGCCCTGCGCGGTCGACGAAACCCGCGCCTCGATGCCGGCACCATCGCGCAGCACCATACTGAAGGTGGCCCCACCATTGAGCGTGACCGTGTTGGGATGCCGTGTCCCCTGACCCACGCGCAGTTCAACAAACTCCATCGCCGAAACATCGCCAAGCGCGCTGGGAACTGCCCACTCCATCTGCGCCGCCGCGTTCCAATCGAGGGCGAGCATGCGCTGGATGTCAGATGCCGTGCAGCGAATTGATCCGTTGTGCGGATTCCCGGTGCTCCAGGTGTAGGAACCGTCGGTATCGCGCGCCAGTGCCTCGGAGAGATTCGTAACCGTCGATGTCACCGCGCCCCCACAACTCGACACCGCTGTCGCCGTCTGCGTTTGGTAACTGTCGATCATGCGCGTGGTCTCGGCCACCGACTGGACAAGTTCCTTCACCAGCGTGGTGGTTGCGGCCACGACGGGTGGTCGAAGCGTGGCACTCGGCCGCCACATGAACTCCTTCATCGGCAGTTCGCCTTCAAGGTGGTACTTCATGCCGGCGAGGATGAAGGCCTTGGCGACAGCCTGAGCCCCGGCGTTCAAGATCGCGGTTCCCGCGGGTCCCACAAAGTCATTGATCCCGCAGCAATTGAAGTCATTGTGGTCGGCGCCGTGCACATACACGGTGTTGCGCATACCCGTGCAGCGTTCAGCAAGATCAAAGGACCACGCCACGGAATTGGTGGGGATGCCGCTGACATCACCATCCGCAGCACCCCACAACAGCATGAAATTCGCAGCGTGCGGGGTGGATGAGTTCACACCGAGGAAATCGGTCGGGGCAATCGACGCGAGGTACTTGATCCCAGCGAGGTTGTAACCCACTGCAGTGCTGGGCGCGTCAAAGATGCGGTCATAGGCCCGCACGATCCCCTCGCCGCCACGACTGTGACCGATCCAACCGATGCGGGTCGCATCAATCTTGCCACTGATCGCGCCGCCGGCAACTGTCGCATGTTGCGCGATGATCGCAGCGGTGTGCTGCAGCGTTGTGGTCGATGAGGTCTCGATCCCCGGCACGGTGTTGTTCTGATGGCTGATGACGATGAAACCCCAACTTGCCAAGTGCGATCCCAGATAGTCATACCAACTGTATTGATGACCATTGCCATGCGAGATCACGATGAGTGGCCGTTGACCGAGGGAGGCAATCGAAGTTGGATACCAAAGCCTCGCGAGTGTGAACCCGGCGGTCGCCCCACTGGCGGTGTAACTCGCTAGGGTCGTCACGGCATGTGGACCAGCCGCGCCCGGGTCACGCGAGATCCAGAGCGCGGCTCGATCACCGCGCCCGTCGATCACATCGCTCTGTGAGAGTTTGCCATCGCGATCGATGTCAATCACCAGGTCGTAGCCCACGCCTACATTGAGACCGCCGTTCGCCGAGAGCGTCTCTGAACCGGTGACCACGAACCTGTTTGCTTCGATTCCACCCGCGACAAAGGTGATCGATTGCGATGCGCCACGGGCATCGATAAGCGTGTCATTGGCGCTCCACTCTGCTTCGGTTCGTGCTGCGACCACGAAGAGGTCGGCGGTCGCCGCGACGGTCACCGGCGTGAGCGCTGGGTCAACGGCAACACGCACCAGCGTGCCGGCAATGAATGTTTGGACAAATGAGGCATGAGGTGCAGCCGCGAGTGGAACACAGACCAGGCGCAGGCCCAGCTCGGTTGGATCTTCGCACACTTCGCCCCAGACCGAAATGAGCAGCGCGATGTCCGCCCCATCGATGAAGCCATCGCTATTCACATCTCCTGGACCCGTTCCACCCCAACCGGACAAGACAGTCGCGAGATCCGAGGCATCAACAACCAGATCGCCGTTCACATCACCCGGACAGGCGCAAAGCGCGGTCCCAGCGTGCATGATCACACAAGCCCCCAAGACCGTGCCCAAGGGTGTGGAGAGTTGCATCGTCCCACCATACCCCATCCGCCGACGCAAGCAAGAATTTTTCTGTCGAATTGCGAGTCGCAGGGTCGCGATCACTTCTTTGTGAAGTGCAAACCGCGCCCGACAGATCCGATGCGTCAGCGGAGATTGTCTCGAAATCTCCAACGCGGGCGCTATGAACAACTTGAGATCGGGCGGGCGCGGGTTCACTTCAATGCAACTGAAATGCGCTACGATTGGGTGATGGCTGTTGTGGCACGCGTCAGAGGCAAGCGGATTGTTTGGATCGGTGCGTATGCGATTCTTTCTTTTGTGCTTGGGGTGTGGGGCGCGTATGACTACTGGGTCCGCATTCCAGAACATGAGGCGAACTATGCGGCATACGGAGGAATCAAATCCAAGTTTGATGAACTCGAGAAGCGATCTGCCACGATTCCACTCACCCCGGTCGAGGTTGCCGAGTATGACGCTGCGAAAACAGCTCTGGCAAGTTTTGTAGGTGGCGCACCGGAGCCAGTTCCTGCTTACGACCGCCCGCTGCAACTGTGGGTCTACTTCGTCGGTTGTGGACTCCTCGGAACACCCTGGTGCTGCATGATGATTCTCAAGTTGCGGCGACAACACTTTGAGTTCGATGACGCGGGCAACCTAAGTGCGCTGGGCGTTCGGATCGCTGCAGAGAACATCGCCTCGATCGACATGTCTCAGTGGATGAACAAGTCGATCGCCACCGTGCACGGTGTTGGCGGCGAGCGGATCAAGATCGATGACTACATGATGGAAAACGCGAATCTCATTATTGGCAGCTTGGCCAATCGCTTCGAACCGCTGCTCTGGAACACCGATGCAACCAAGGTGAAGCCTCCGGAAGAAGAGGAAGAGGCGAGAGACAAGCCCCTCAATGACGCTCCCTCTGAGGGTGAGTCTGTCTGATGGCTCGGGGATTGACTGATCCGACGACGGCGATTGAGAAGCGGGATCGATGCGGAGACCTCTGCCATCGGCCTCGTGTGCTCCTCGGCAAGATGGGACTCGATGGTCACGACCGCGGCGTGAAGCTGATCGCGCGGATCATGCGCGACAGTGGCATCCATGTGATCTATTCCGGTCTCTGGCAGACCCCCCGTGGTCTAGCGATCGGCGCCCGCGACGAAGATGTCGATTGCGTAGCGGCATCGATGATGAGCAACTCACATCTCGTGCTGGTGCCAAAACTTCTGGACGAACTTCGCGCTGTCGGTCGACCCGACATCGCCGTCAATGTTGGTGGCATCATTCCCCAAGAAGACGTGGCGCCGCTCTTGCAGGCCGGTGTCGCCCGCGTCTATCACACCGGCACGACGATGGACCAAATCGTCGAGAGCGTTCGGCAGAGTGTTCGCGACTACGGGCCGCTCGCGGCGACCGTGCATCCCTCTGCCCAACTCGCCCGGCAGTTGTCGATTGCCCACGCGGGAAGACTTCCTGCCAACACCCCGCTGCAGAGACCCAAGCGCGTCATCGGCGTGACCGGGGCGCCGGGAGCGGGCAAGAGCACACTGGTTGCTGCGATGGCGGCCGAGGCCGTGCGACGAAATCATCGGATCGCGGTCATCGCTTTCGATCCGATGAGTCCAATCACGGGTGGTGCGCTGCTGGGTGATCGGCTGCGCGTTGATTTCAACGCGGTCGATGAAAATGTCTTCTACCGCAGTCTGGCAATCGTTGGCGAGGATTACCGATCACTCGATCAGCTCATCGGCCTGGTGGGTGCGGCTGGCTTCGAAACGCTAGTCGTCGAAACCGTCGGCGCTGGGCAGAACGATGTGGCTATTCGCAATCATGTGGATCGCACCGCAGTGGTGACCGTGCCGGGAATGGGAGACAGTGTGCAGATGGATAAGGCTGGGATCCTCGAAATCGCGGACATCTTTGTGGCGAACAAGGCCGACCATGCCGGTGAAGCAAAGCTGGTGCGCGAGTTGCTCGATGTCGCCGCAGGACGCGCCATCTTTGAGACCGTCGCCACGCAGGGCAAGGGGATCGTCGAACTCTACGAAGCGCTGCTCGAACGGGGTTGAGCGCGAAGAGTCGCTAGACTTCTGCGCTCTCGATCGAGAACACACTATGAGCGCAACCACACTTCCCCGCGATACCAATCAAGCCCTCGGCATTGGCCAGTACGCCATCGACTTCCTGCAGGGAGGCGACCCCTCCGCCACGGTTCGATCACGCACAATTCTCTTTCACACCGACAGCGTGCTCTGCGGCGCATCGGCGTTGGCACTGGGCACGAATGCTCCGCGAATCTTGCGGGAAGAGGCTCTGGGATACCCGCGCAAGAAGTCAGGGGCTCGCGTCTTTGGTTCGCGCAGAACCGTGGCCCCCGAGAAGGCCGTGGTTGCCAATTGTGCCGCGGTTCGCGAGTGGGATTCCAACGGAACCAACTTTGGATTCAACCCATCGCTCGGTCACACCGCCGGCGAGTTTGGGCACAACGATTTCTATCCCGTCGCGATTGCCGCGGCCAGCATCGCTGGCCTCGGCGGCGCATCGGCCCTGCGCGGCATGATCGCCATCGACGAGATCCGCGGCAGGCTTGCCGAAGTCTTCAGTCTCAAGACCTACAAGATCGATCATGTGTTGCATGGCGCGATCGCCAGTGCTGCGGTGTATGGGGCGATGCTCGGCGCAACGGCCGAAGAAATCGAAAGCGCCATTGGCATGGTGGTCGCCCATTACATTCCGTGGCGAGCCATTCGCGCCGGAAAGCAACTCTCAGATTCAAAGGGTGCCTCTGCTGCTCTCAGCGCCGAAGTCGCGGTGCTTTCGATGGAGCGCGCCATGCGCGGGTTCAACGGTCCGCGCGACATCTTTCGAAATCCAGAGAGCATGTTCCGCCAGTTTGAGAAGACCAAGGGAAACAGTCCCTTCGATCTGGTGCTGGGATTCTCGGGTGACGATTTCGCCGTGATGGGCATGCACTTCAAGTTGGGACTCTACGAGCACCAGTCGGCTGGTGCGCTGCAAGGCCTCATCGATCTCATCGTGGCGCATCCAGATCTCTTGAGCGAGAGCGCGCGCATCTCCGCGATTCGAGTCACGGCCTATGAGCCTGCGTTTGGGATCATCGGCGACCCAGCCAAGCGCGATCCAAGAACGAGGCAATCTGCGGACCACTCGATGCTCTACATCGTCTCGACGCTGCTCCGCAAGGCCATCGAAACCCGCGAGATTTCCAGCCCCGAGTCGCTGCCGACCACCAGCGATGCCTGGTGGATGGAGATCATGCTTGGTCCCTTTGACTACAGCGCCGAAGCGATCAACGACACGCGCACGCGCGAACTCATGGCCAAGGTTTCTTTCGAGCATGGCGGCGCCGAGTACGACCGAAGATATCCCGATGGCATCCCGACATCGATCACGATCGAAGTGAAGGGTCGCCAGCCCGTGGAAAGCGGTCTCATTATGTATCCCGCCGGGCATGCCCGAAACACCACCGCGAATCTCGACGCGATTCTGGCGCACAAGTTTCAATTGCTCGGTCGGCTCGGCATCAAGAAGCCAAAGCGCGCCATCCGCGAGCTCGAACAACTCGAACAACTCTCGGCCAAGCAGATTCGCAGCGTGTATGAATTCGACCTGCTCGACCGCGGTTCGTTCGAGTGAGGCCGTCAGTGGACCATCGCGAGTCGCGATCCACCCCGCTCCATCTGGATCTCCACGAATTCGAAGCGAATGTCTGAGATGTTTCGCTTGTCCAATCGATAGCGCAAGCGCATGGTTGAGACGCGCTCACAGAGGACTGCAGTTCCACTCCAGCCGGTGCTCATGCGATTGAGAAATGTGAGGAGCCCCTCGCGGTTCTTTTCCGCCCACTCGATGAATGCCTGCTCGCCGCCGGCCCGCTCATACGATTGTCGCGCATCGGATGCCAGCATCTGCTCGTAGAAAGGGCCATATTCGCGACTCTTGAGCGCCTCGACGAAGTGCGCCATGACATGCTCGGGCATGATCGCCCGCAGGGTGACCGTGCCATCGCGGGCAACTTCGCGCAGCTCGAGTTCCTTGGGTGGTTCAGGCTTCGGTGGTGGCGGCGGTGGCATGCCCCCACTGCTGTACATCCCGGCGATCGGATCGGGGGGGGGCTCTGGCGGTCCATAGTGTTTGCCGCGAAGCGCAGAGTTCTGCTGCGCGGTCGGCAACTCATTGACCACGACCACGCGGCTGCCATCTGCCAGAATTGTCTCTGTTCCGACTGCGCCCTCGAGTCCGAGCATTCCAGCGCCGCGTTTGACATGGACGGTCCTTGTTGACTCGCAGGCGATGCTGCACGAGACCAGCATCACGCTGGCAATCGCCGCCGACAACCGCGAGATCACGACGCGCTCCAAACTTCACTGCCCACTGGAGTTCGGCGCGCCGCGCTTTCCCCCAAAACCCAACCCAAGTGAAATGCCCCCGCTGGATCGGCCAGCGGCCAATCGGATCGAATGTGTGCGCCGCGCGTCTCACGGCGCTCCGCCGCAGCTCGAGTCATCAAGTGCCCAACGGTCAAGAGATTCTGCGTCTCCCAACCCTCGGGATTATCAAAGACAGAGCCGAGGGCGTAGCGACCCCAGAAGGAGAACATATCCAGGCAATCGCGCAGTTTCGCCCCATCGCGAACAATGCCGACATTGCGCCACATCGCGCTGCGCAGACTCGATCGAACATCGTCCAGATCGAGTTCTCCCGCAACCGAGGTGCGCACGCGGCTCTCCCACTGCATCGGCACTGGATCCGCAAGTGAGTCCTTGATCGCCGCGATCACCGCGCGCCGACCAAACACCAGTCCCTCGAGCAAGCTGTTGCTGGCGAGTCGATTCGCGCCGTGAACGCCGTTCGATGCAACCTCGCCGCAGGCGTAGAGACCCATCAGGCTTGTGCGACCATCGACATCCGTCTGCACACCGCCAACCGTGTAGTGCGCCGCGGGATGGATCGGAATGAGATCACGACCACCATCGATGCCAAATCCAGCGAGCATTTCGGCGAGTCCGGGAAATCGCTTGCTGAATCCTGTGCTGGTGAGCAAGCGCGCATCGAGAAATGCATGTGAGTCGCCCGATCGCGCCAGGTGCTCGACAATTCCGCGGGTGACCACATCACGGGGAGCGAGATCCTCTTGTGGATGGAGTCCGGCCATGATCCGATTGCCAGCGCGATCGACGAGCACGGCACCTTCGCCGCGCACGGCTTCGCTTATCAAGTGCCGGGGGGCACCGGCGACATACAAGGTGGTCGGATGGAATTGCATGAACTCGACATCGCGAACGAGAACCCCCGCGCGCCACGCCATTGCCAGCGCATCGCCAGTTGCCACCCGGGGATTCGAACTCTCGCGGTAGACCTGCCCCGCGCCGCCAGCGGCAAGAATTGTCGCCCGAGCCCAAATCACCTGCAGTCCGAAACGGGGATGCCAAGTGAGTGCGCCGGTGACTCGACCCTGTGAATCAACACAGAGATCAATCGCGAAACACTTGTCAAAGAGGCGAATCCCAGCAGTTGTGCGCACCGAAGCCGAGAGCGCACGCATCAGTTCGCGACCGGTCATGTCTCCGTCGCAGTGCACGATGCGCGCCCGACCATGCCCCCCCTCGAGCCCCAGAGCGAGAGCGCCACACTGGGCGCGATCCACCCGCATGCCGCCTTGGATGAGCCTTTCGATTTCGCCGGGACCCTCGTCGACCAAGATGCGCACTGCGGGTACTTCGCAGAGTCCCGCGCCAGCGGTCATGGTGTCGAGGAAGTGAGCAGCGGTCGAGTCATCCTCTGCGAGCGCTGCGGCAATTCCTCCCTGGGCGTATTGTGAGTTCGAGAGATCGAGCGGACCTTTCGCGAGGACGATCACATTTCCATGCAGCGCCGCCTCAATCGCGCCGCGCATTCCGGCCACGCCTGCCCCCACAATCAGGGTGTCTGTGAACAGTTGCGGAAGCAGTTGACTGCGAAACGGAATCAAGAATCGACGGTCGTCGAAAATGCTCATGGCTTGGCGACCGAATCGGCGACCACATCGGCGATCCACAATTGGCTCGATCGACCGGCGCCGCGCTGACTGGTCCACATCATCTTGTGACCGGTGGAATCAAAGACGGGAAGCACATCGGCGCCATCTGCTTGGGTGATCCGAGCGCGAATGGGCGCTTCGGCAGACTCGCCGGTCGGAACCGTCACCGAAAAGATCTCGTAATTCGTGTGACCGATTTCGCTCGATGCGTAGATGAGATGCGATCCACTGGGATGCCAAAACGGTGCCCAATTCACCTGTTCGTTGGCCGTGAGCTGCCGCTCGTTTGCTGCACCAGTGATGTCGCCAGCAGTGCTGCGAACGAGATCCGAGACATAGACCTGCAGCAGACTGTCGCCCTTGCGATCCGATCGATAACAGATCTTTGTTTCATCGGGCGAGAAGAATGGCCCGCCGTCATAGCCGGGTGTCACGATGAGCGGCGTGATCGCGCCGGTGGAGAGGTTCTTGACTGCGAGATCCCCCTGTCCGGCGTTGAGTGTGCAGAAGAGAAGCACCTTTCCATCACGCGTCGTCGTGCACTCGGCGACATACGCAGTGCCATCTCCGGCAATGACCTTGGGTTGTGTGGTGCCATCGGCAATCTTTTCTGGATGGAAGAAGTCCACCTCAACCACCCGCATCTCTGGAGGAAACTGCCAGCGATACTTGCCACTTCCGCGCTGGTATCCCGGAGCGTCCTGTGACTTTGGTGCCACGATGGTCGAACCAAAGATCGCGGTGTTGGGTCGCGACGCGTCGAACCATCCGCAGGTGTTCGCGGAATTCCGCGGACTGATTCTTCGTATGTTCTTGAGGATCGGCGCTCCCGCCGCATCGGTGGCCAATTCCGCGACGAACATGGCATAAAAGTCCGCTGGGGCGGCACCTTCGGCCGGCTTCTCAACCGCCTGAAAAATGATGTGGCGCGAGTCGGGAGAGAAATAGGCTTCACCCGCCTTGAAGAATTGATCTGGAAAGGTGAGCTGCGTTTGTCCAGTGAGGTGCGCGGCTTCGGCAGCCTTCCACACAACGGGATCCTGGGTGATTGGCGGCGTCGCAACTGGCGACTGGGCGAGCGCGGTGGCGAGAGAAGGCAAGAACGCGATAGAAAGTATTTGTGGAATCATGGCACAATGAGTGGTAGTGAGTGACGAACCGCAGATAGTAGAACGGGGATACCGCATCGTCCATATCGATGCGTGGCTGGTGGTGATCGACAAGGCGTGGGGAATTCTCTCTGTTCCTGGGATCGGGCCTGAGAAAGCCGACTGCATCGCCCTGCGGGTTGGCGAAGACATCGCCGGAGCGCGCATCGTCCACCGTCTCGACCGCGATACCAGCGGGTTGATGGTGCTCGCGCGCGATGCGGTGACCCACCGAAAGCTCTCGATGCAATTCGAAGCGCGATCCGTGCGCAAGCGATACTTCGCCTGCGTTTCAGGGCATCCTGCGCTTGACCGCGGCACCATCGACCTGCCAATCGCCAAGGACTTCGCGCATGCGCCGAGGCAGAAGATCGATCATGCGCATGGCCGACCAAGTGTGACTGACTATGAGGTGATCGCGCGGCTCGATGCGCCGCTGCGGGCGCGACTGCATCTCTATCCCAGGACGGGGCGGTCGCACCAACTTCGACTTCATCTGTTGACGATTGGGCATCCGATTCTGGGAGACGATCTCTACGCGCCGGATTCCGTTCGGGCGATGTCGCCGCGACTCTGCCTGCACGCCGATCAACTGGCGTTCACACATCCAGCCACCGGCGAAGAACTTTCCTGCGACTGCCCTGCGACTTTTTGAATGCCGTGGGATCGCAAGAAGCGACCGAGCGCCATCAGCGGAAAGTAAAGTCGATAGAGGTGGTATCGCAGATAGAACACTTGTGGGAATCCCGTGCCTGTGAATTCAGTTTCACGCCACGATCCTGCAGGATCACCATCTGGATTGCGCTCTGAACACGCCGCATCGCTTTCGGTGAGTTGCGTCTCTGCAAGCCACGCGAGTGCGCGCACGAGACCGGCGTCGCTGGGGCCAAAGATTTCTTGAAGGGTCATCGCTGCCCAGGCGGTTTGCGAGGCGGTTGCGATCCCCTGCCCCTTCAGTTTGGGATCGATGTACGAGTTGGCACTCTCGCCAAATCCGCCATTTTCCTGCTGAATCGAGCGAATCCACGCGCCGGCGCGCAGGATCCAGGGGGAATTTCTCGGCACACCGCAGCGAATGGGACCGATCACCGACTGCCAGGTTCCATAGATGTAGTTCACTCCCCAGCGACCGAAGAAGCATCCCTCCGCTTCCTGCTTCGACTCGATGTAGGCAATCGCACGATCGACCGCGGGGTCGCCCACCCGCATGCCCGCGCACGAAAGACACTCGAGCACCCGCCCGGTGATGTCTGGGCAGGATGGATCCTGCATCGCGTTGTGATCTGCGAATGGAACGCATTCGAGAATGGGGCGATCGCGGGTGCGGTCGAAGGCGGCCCATCCACCATCATCATTCTGCATGGCGAGGATCCAGGCCACGCCCCGCTTTGCAGCAGCGCGCGCGGCGGTGCCACCCGTTCGCATCAATGCCATGGCAACCATCGCCGTGTCGTCACAGTCGGGATACCAACCATTTTCATATTCAAAGAACCATCCGCCAGCCGGTGTGGCGGGCGCGCAGTGATCCTGCCAATCGCCGTGGAAGACACACTCCTTTCGCACCAACCAGGATGCTGCCCGCGCTGCCGCGGTGTCGCGCGCATCGAGTCCGCAGTCGTTCAGTGCATAGAGCGCGATGCCGGTATCCCAGACCGGAGAAAAACAGGGCTGGAGGTGAATCTCCCCATATTCCTCGATGAAAAATGCGTCGAGATCCCTTTCGGCAGCGATCACGCGGAGATCATCGCGGTCGATCTCGAGCGCGTGCATCACGATCTGGATGTAAACCATCGGCGGAAAAATCGCCCCCAGACCGCGCGTGGGAACCGGATGATCCTGGCTCGCACGGCGCATGATCCAGGCGAAGGAATCGGCGATGGCGCGCGCCCGCCAGGGTGAGCCGCCGAAACTCTCGGCGATCTTCAGGGTGCTATCGACCGCACCAAAGATGGCGCGCCAGATTCGCGAACCACCTTTGCGGGCATAGAGCCTTTTCCGTTCCCGCTGGTCGATGAAGAGTTCGTCGATCCCTTGCGCTGCGGTGAGCGATCGCGTTGGTCGCAGCGCGCTCACGATTGCCAGCGGAAGAATCATCGTGCGGCTCCAGGCGCTGACCTTCGACAGATGAAAGAAGAACCAGCGCGGTAGATAGACCACCTCGGGCGGAATGGTCGGCACCGCAGACCACGGAATCTGCCCGAGTGCCGCGAGATAGAAATTCGAAAATGAATTGCAATGCTCTGCGCCACCCATCGCTCGCACGGATGCTGCGGCGCGCAACATGTGCGGCGCCGTGGGATCATCACCCGCCAACTTGAGTGCGAAGTAGCCCTTCACCGTTGAGGACAAGTCTGCCGCCGAGCCGGGGTACTGCCCCCAACCACCGTCGGCGCGCTGCTGGCTGCGCAGATAGGTGGTGATCTTCGCAAGCACTTCGCGACCAGGTCGACCATCGGCCATCTTGGCATTCTCCTGCGAGATCGCCCACTTCATCAGCAGATACTCAGACTGCAAGATGGAATCCCCCTCGAGCTCTCCGCAGAAGTGGCCATCTTCGCGCTGTAGCGAAATCAAAGCATCGAGCGCGCTCGAGGCCGCGGCGCGAAGTTGCGAGACGAGCTGAGGCGAGTCTGAATTGGTTCGCATCGCCATCGACTCACTCAATCTCTGCAACCGCCACCGGACCGCGCCGCCGCGCACTTTGAATCGCGGCTTCCAGCACGCACTGGGTCTTCCAGGCATCCTCGAAGTCTGGGATCGCCACCTCGGCAGATCCTCCACCGAGCACCCCCACGATGTCCGCGGCTTGGCTGACGAATCCATGCTCATATCCGATGAGGTGACCTGCGGGCCAGTAGTTCTTGACATAGGGATGCGAGGCCTCGGTGCACAGGATGCTGGTCCAACCGCGACGCGCCTCGGCGAGTGTGTTGTCCCAGAATTCCAGCTCATTCATCCGTTCGAAGTTGAAGCGAATGGATCCCAACTCGCCATTGATCTCGATGCAATTTCGGTTCTTGTTGCCTGTGGCGAGTCGGGTCGATTCGAATGATGCCACCGCGCCGCCGGACATGCGCGCCAGAAAGAGGACGCAGTCATCGACTGTCGACCGCCCCATCCGGGCCCGTCGTTTCGAGGCGCCCTTTCCAGATATCGCCGCGCCATCTCCCGCCACACGCATTCGCTCCTTGATGAATGTTTCCTCGACTGCCCCGACGACTTCGGCGACCTCTTCACCCGAGATGAACCGCGCCAGGTCGATGCAGTGGGCATTCAAGTCGCCATGCGCGCCGGATCCAGCAAGTTCACTCTGAAAACGCCACGCCAGCGGGGTCGCCGCCCCGCCCCAATCTTGCAGGTAGGCAGCACGAATATGGAAAATTCGACCGATCCGACCCTGCTGCACCAGCGTGTGGGCGAGTGCGATCGCCGGAGCGCGGCGATAGTTGAACCAGACAAATGTGTGCACACCCATCTTCGCGGCACGACGCGCCGCGTCGCGCATTTCGCGCGCGTCCTTAAGTGTGCCAGCCAACGGCTTCTCGCAGGCAACATGCCGACCAGCAGCGAGTGCAGCGAGCGCCATCTCGCGGTGAACATGATTGGGTGTGGCGATGTCAACCAGTTGAACCGCCGGATTCGCAATGGCCTCTCGCCAGTCAATGGTCGATCCACGCCATCCCCAGCGGCGGCCGAATTCGTGGGTATCGGCAGCGGCTCGCCCCGCCACCCAGGCCATCTCAATTTGCAGGGGCAGATCGAAGAACTTGGGGGCGTTCGCCCAAGCGATCGAATGGGCGCGACCCATGAACTTTGTTCCCAGAAGAGCAATGGCTACGGAACCGCGTAGGTGCGATCCCCTCTTGGCATTCTCGGCTCTCTTGGCGGCGGCATTCCGCGCCGGCTTCGACTTCAAAGTTGCCTTGATCGTGCGGGTTTTTCGCATCTGCCTATCCTAACGACTTCAAGGAACCACTTATGAACAACCACTCAATCACGGATGAACAACTCCTCGCACGGCTGGCACAACTCGACGCGCAAGTCGCCGCACTGCACGTTGCGCAGAAACGCGCCGTATGCAGCGCGCGAAAGTGGAAGACGATTGCGTGGATCACAAGCGCGAGTGTTGTCGGTGTCGGCTCACTCGCTGCAACGCAGTCGGCGCGAACCCCCGATGTGATTCGCGCCCGACGATTCGAAGTGATCGACCAGAGTGACAAGGTGGTGCTGCTCGCTGGAATCGGCGCGAACGGCGGCCAACTGGATGTCTGGG
>SIAB01000056.1 GCA_009692015.1 Phycisphaerales bacterium | reverse complement strand
ATGGCATTGGTTTTCGTGAGCGTGCCATCGATGTCGAAGACGACCAGTCCATGGATGGTTGCGCGCATCAAGAAAGGATATGGCGAGGGCGAAGAACGGAGTCGACCCGCCGCGTACTCTTCATTCCATGCGATGCTTCGGGTGTGGTCATCAAACGCTTGAAGCCTCTGGGCGCTGCACCGAATGCGGCATGGAGCCGGTCAAGCCAACACCTGAAGAACTCATTCGCCTCTTTCCGTGGTGGAGTCGCTGCGTGCGAGTCGGCTTTTCAATCTGCGCGCTCATCGCCATCGCGCCACTGCCCGTCCTCTTGCTGGAGTGGTCTGGGTTTCAGAGCGCCATGGGACCTCTGCTCGGTGGCGCCGTCGCGCGTGCCGCTCACCAGAGTCTCTTCTGGGCGTCTGGTCTGCTCGCGGTCGTTCCCATCTTCGCGGGTGCACTCTGCATCGCCTGCGCCACACCTCCCGCCGGCGTGCGAAAAGTGCGGAGATTCGCGCTGATTGCTGCATTCCTATTGCTCGTCGTTGCCGGCGCACTCTTTGGAGTTATTTTTCCAACGCGACTCTTTCAAGTTGTCGGTAGTTCACTGCCGGCATCGTTGGTATTCGAGGTACTCCCCGCGCTCGCGCTCGCAGTGCAGAGTGTGCGGTGGTTGGCGCGCGGTGTCGGTGGCGCGCGCCTCGCCCGCATTGCCCACCGCGCCACACTCTTCGCCCTCTTCGTGCCACTCAGCGCGCTCGCGACGCTGGCGAGCGCAGTCCTTGCTGCGCCATTGAACTTGGGCGGCAGTGCATTCTTCCCCCAGACGTTGTGGGTGCTGCTCTCGAGTTCGATGTTGGTGCTCCCGGCCTGCGGCACGCTCTTTCTTGTTGGATCACGCCTCCTGCGTCCGCCCGCATCAACGCCCACTTGGAGATCATGGATCGAACCGCTTCTCTGGGTGGTCCTCGCATTTCTGCTCATGCTTCCCGCAATGCAGCTTCCTCCCGGCTCAACTCAAGGCGTGCTGCAGGTCGATTCGACCGTGCCGTCCTGGGCACGCAATCCATCACGCGACGAAGTCTTCGCGGCCTGTTGCGTCGTCTGGCTTGCGGCGCTTCCCTTCGCCGCGATCGTGATGTGGCGCGGATGGCGGGTCATCGCGGCAACGATCCTGGCCCTGATCATTGCGGTCGTGTTCAGTTGAGTCACGGCGCTGCAGCGACCAAGCCTCGACCGCGCGCTAATTCCAACTCACGCCGCGCGGCGCATCTCGTCCCAATTGCTGCTCGGCTTTGGCGATGAATCGATCGGTTCGGTGCAGGTCTGCCCAGATAAGTTTCGCCCGTTCGTAGGCATCCCGTTCCGACAGAATCTGATATCGCAATTCTTCATCCTTCACCAGCGCGAAGGCGACCAGCTCGAGCGCCGCTTGATGCGAGAGTTCCTTGCGTTCGATCCACGCCAACACCGCCTGCGCACTCTGCATCCTTTGAAAGCGCAGACCCGAGAGCAGTGTGCGCATCTCACCGCGCATCATCCGCAATCCCGGCACGCTCTCGCCAGGATTCTCGAGCGGGCGCAGGATCGCCTGCCGATAGAGCCTTTGCGAATCCGGCTCATCCAATCGCTCGATCGATGCGCGGCAGAGTCCCTGCAGGATGATGTCGAATCGACCATCGGCGTGGATGTGATGCTTCACGATGTGCGCCACGCAGACCACCCCTCGCACCGGCGGATTGTGCAGCGCCACCTTGGCCCCTGGCACGATCGAAGCCACGGCGATCGGCAGCATGGTCGCTGTCTCGGTTCCAGTGATCGCGTGGCGAATCATCTGCCGATAGCGCGGCTCAAAGATGTGCAGCGGCAGCGCGGTGTGCGGCAGAAGCACGACTCCTGGAAGAGCAAAGATGGCCACCGGTTCCGCGAAGTTGATGGAGATCATCTCGGGCATCGGGAGAATGCTATTCCTCTGTGCACAGCCATGCCAAGTTTTTTCACACCGGGCTCGGCACGCGTCCCAGCAACTCCGTCAAGATGGAGACTGCCCCGGGCGATCCATCGCGCGCCCCAGTCGACTTCGGCACAACCCGGTGGGCACAGACCGCGATGATGTTCTCCAAAATGTCTTCTGGCAAGACGAAGTCGCGCTCGGCGCACCGCGCCGTCGCCCGCGCTGTCTGGGCAACTGCCAGCGCACCGCGTGGGCTCACCCCCAATTGCAACTGGGGATGCCTGCGCGTGGCATGGGCGATGGCAATGATGTAATCCACCAGCGTCTGATCGATCCGCACGGCATCGACTTCCCGCTGCAGCGCGGCAACATCATCGCCGTCCATCACCGGCTGCAAGGCCGCCAGCGCAGTGCGCGCCGGTTGCTGATGAATGATCCGCGACTCATCCGCTGCCGCTGGATAGCCCAGTCCAATGCGCATGAGGAATCGATCGAGTTGATTCTCGGGCAACAAGTAGGTCCCCTCGAACTCATTTGGATTCTGCGTGGCGATGACCATAAACGGATTTGGCAAGATATGCACCTCACCCTCGGCGCTCACCGTGCCCTCGGCCATCGCCTCGAGAAGTGCGGACTGCGTGCGGGGTGTGGCGCGATTGATCTCATCGGCAAGCACGATGCTGGCGAAGACCGGTCCACGGCGAAAGATCACATGACCCGTCTCGCGATCAAACATTCCAACACCAGTGATGTCAGAGGGCAAGAGGTCCGGGGTGCACTGGATTCGCCCGAACGAGCAGTGCACACTTCGCGCCAGTGACTGGGCCAGGACGGTCTTGCCCACGCCTGGAACATCCTCGATCAGCACATGACCGCGCGCGAGCAAACAGATGACCAATCGATCGATCGCATCTAGGTTGCCCATGTACACCGAAGCGATGTTCTGTTTCAGCGCCCCGATTTTGCAGCCCGTGCTCATAGAGTTCGAGGATACGCTTGAAGGATGTCGGAATCGTTGACTGCTGTCACCCATGACTTGCGGTGTATCGGCTGCAATGCGGTGCTGCGCGGATTGCCTGTGACTGGGCAATGTCCAGAGTGCGGTATGTTTGTGATGCGCACCCTCGTCGAAACACTCGATATGCCCTCGCAAGCACTGGCGAGACCACGGCACGCCGCGCGAATCGCGCGCAGCGTGCTGCTCATCGGAAGTGGCCTTGTCGTCTGGGTGGTCGGAGTCACCGCGCCGGCAGCAGGCCGCGGCGCAGTAGAACTCTTTGCATCCGTGCGCATCCCAAGTGGATCGCTCCCGGACCAACTTGGTGTTCTGGTTGCCTTCATCGGCGCACTCGTACTCGCCCTGGGATCGCACCAACTGAGTCGCCGCGATGACCAGATCCTGCTGGACGAGACGAAACGGGCAGGTCGCTGGCTCACCCTGGGTGCTGGGATCTGGCTGGTAGGAGCGGCGGGCAATGTCCTCTTCCATCTCGTTGATCTCCAAAGCTGGATTCATCTCAAGGATGAGGGATGCTTCTTCGTCTGCCTCTCGGTTCAACTCGTGGGTGGTGCAGTTGCATCGATTGGACTCCGCACCTTTCTCACCGTGCTCGGGAGGCGCTGCCGCCGATATCGCCAAGCTGGCCAGGCGGTGCAGTCCATGGAAACTATGGTGGCAGCAGGCGCGATCGCCTTGGTGAGTTCCCTCGCTTCGCTGGTGCTCCCATCGCTTGGTTGGATCGACACGGCGCTTTTCGCACGGGTTATTGCATTTATCACCGGAGGACTCCTCTTGATGGGTGCTATCTATCTATTGACGAACTTCCAGTGGATCGCCCGAATCATCGCCAACCCGCCTCCGCAGCTCGAAGATGTGATTCGGGTTGTGGCGGCCCCAAGCCGCGGCGAAGCATCCAATTAGCAGGCGAGTTCCGCAGCCGAGCAAGTTTGCGCCGCTTGTCTGAGCGCGCGCCGGATGGCGCGCTGGAATTCAGGCGGGGACTGTCTGAGCCCCGCGCAGATGATTCCACAGCGTTCGCGGGGTCATGATCATGATCGTAATCGTTGCGTTTACCCCCTGCCTCTTTGGCATATCGGGCAACCATCTGGCGAATTTGGGTCAACACAGCCTGACCGAGTCCGATTCCTCATCCAATAGACCCCGCGGCGCACCCCTCTTGCCGTTCACGCTCCTTGGCACGGGCTTTGCTCTAACCGCCTGCTCGTTTCGTCAAAGGAGCGAAGATCCGATATCCCCCAACGCTGGAGAACCCCATGGCCGTCAAGGACCTCACATTCGATACCCAAGCCCGCAAGCAACTCCTCGCTGGGGTTGAAAAGCTCGCCAATGCAGTCAAGAGCACGCTCGGTCCGCGCGGTCGCAATGCCGTGCTCGACAAGAGTTGGGGGGGACCCTCGGTCACCAAGGACGGCGTGACCGTCGCCGAAGAGATCGAACTTCGCAACAAGATTGAAAATATGGGGGCCAAGCTCGTCAAGGAAGCCGCTTCCAAGACTTCTGATGATGCCGGAGATGGCACCACCACCGCCACGGTCCTCGCCGAAGCGCTCTTTCGCAGTGGGCTCAAGTACATCGCCGCTGGGGCAGACGCCAACGCGCTGGTTCGCGGCATGCGCAAGGCTGTCGTTTCAGTGACCGAAACAATCGCCGCGATGGCCAAGCCGGTCGCGAATGTCAGTGGCGGAATTGAAAATGTCGCCACGATCAGCGCCAACAACGACGCCGAGGTCGGCGCGATCATGGCCCAAGCATTCGAGAAGGTCGGCAAGGATGGCGTCATCACCGTCGAAGAGGGCAAGGGTCGCGAGACCATCGTCGATGTCGTCGAAGGCATGCGATTCGATCGTGGATACCTCAGCGCGAATTTCGTCACCGACACAGAGGGGATGCAAGTCGAGTTCGAGAAGGCACTCATTCTGATTCACGAAGACAAGATCGACTCGGTGACCAAGCTTGTTCCATTCCTCGAGAAGGTGATGGAATCCAAGAAGCCGCTCCTCATCATCGCCGAAGATGTCACTGGCGAAGCGCTCAGCACCCTGGTTATCAACAAGATGCGGGGCGTCTTGAATGTCTGCGCCGTGAAGGCACCGGGTTATGGTGATCGTCGCAAGGCGATGCTCGAAGATCTCGCCATCCTCACCGGCGCGACCGCGATCATGAAGGATCTCGGAATCGAACTCGACAAGGTTGCCATCTCGCAGCTCGGTCAGGCCAAGAAACTGACTGTCGACAGCGACAACACCACCATCATCGAAGGCGCCGGCAGCACCAAGAGCATCCAAGGTCGTTGCACCCAGATCCGCAGCGAGATCGAACGAACCGACTCGGACTATGACCGTGAGAAGCTGCAGGAGCGCTTGGCGAAACTCGCCGGCGGCATTGCGCAGATCAAGGTCGGGGCGAGCAGCGAGACCGAACTCAAGGAAAAGAAGAGCCGCGTTGAAGACGCATTGCATGCCACGCGCGCGGCCGTTTCCGAGGGTGTGGTCGCTGGCGGCGGACTCTCCTTCTTGCGGGCGATCCCAAGTCTCAAGAAGGTTCGCGCAGAGTGCAAGGGTGATGAAGTATTCGGTGTCGATACCGTTGCCGAAGCGCTCGTCGTTCCACTGCGCACCATCGCGGAGAACGCAGGCGAGCGCGGAAGCGTGGTCGTGGCCAAGGTTTCTGAGATGAAGGGAAGCGAAGGATTCAATGCCCTCACCCGCACCTACGGCGACCTCTTCAAGCAAGGGGTGATCACGCCCGCCAAGGTTGATCGCTCGGCACTGCAGAACGCAGCAAGCGTCGCGGGACTCCTACTCGTGACCGACTCGACAATTACTGAGTCACCCAAACCAAAGGAAGAAGCCAAGGGCGGCCATGGTCACGACCACGGCGGCATGGGTGGTATGGGCGGTATGGGTGGCATGGGCGGCATGGGTGGCATGGACTTCTAAGCCCACCGATCGCGTCTCACTTCACAGCATTCTTTCTCGACAACGACAACTTCAACTTTCACACTTTTTTCAACTGGAGAATTCACATGAGCACCGTTCGACCACTCGAAGACCGCATCGTCGTCAAGCCTCTCGATGCAGAGACCAAGACAGCATCAGGCATTTTCTTGCCAGAATCTGCCAAGGAAAAACCTATGCAGGGCAAAGTCATTTGCGTGGGCCCTGGCAAATTGCTTGACAATGGCACCCGCCTCGCACCAACCGTGAAAAAGGGCGACACCGTCGTCTATGGCAAGTACTCGGGAACCGAGATTGAAATCAAGACCGTGACCCATCTCATCATTCGCGAGAGCGAACTGCTCGGCGTCATCGACGGCTGATCGGATCCCCCGTCACCCACCCCCACACCACACGCATCCAACAGATCGGACTATAAAATGTCAAGCAAGCAAATGAAATTCTCGACCGCCGCCCACGCTGAACTAAAACGGGGTGTCGATCAGATCGCGCAAGCGGTCGCTGTCACGATGGGTCCAGCTGGACGCAATGTGATCATCCAGAAGTCCTTTGGCAATCCATCCGTCACCAAGGACGGCGTGAGCGTTGCCAAGGAAGTTGAACTCGCAGAACCCTTCCAGAACATGGGCGCCAAACTGGTGCAGCAAGTTGCCAAGAAGACTGCCGATGTCGCCGGCGACGGCACAACCGCCGCCACCGTGCTCGCCGCAGCCATCTTCAATGGTGGGCTCAAGTTTGTGGCCAGCGGCGCCAACGCCGTGGCGATCCAGCGCGGAATCAACGCTGCCTCGAAGGTTGCGGGTGACGCGATCACTTCGTCCTCCACCAAGTGCCGCGGCAAGGAAGACCTCGCCAAGGTCGCCACCGTCAGCGCCAATCACGACACTGAAATCGGCGAACTCATCGCCGAAGCGATCCACAAGGTCGGCGCGAGTGGCGTGGTCGAGATCGAAGAGGGTAAGACGGCCGACACCACACTCGACTATGTCGAGGGAATGTGCTTTGATAAGGGCTACCTCTCGCCCTACTTCATGACCGATCCCAAGAAGGCGGAGTGCATTCTTGAGAACGCATTCGTGCTGATCTACGAGAAGAAGATCTCCAATCTGGTGGACTTCCTGCCCCTCCTCAACAAAGTGGCGACGGCTGCCAAACCACTGCTGGTCATCGCCGAAGAGGTGGAAAACGAAGCGCTCGCGGCACTGGTTGTCAATCGCTTGCGCGGCGTTCTTCAGATCTGCGCGGTAAAGGCGCCTGGATTCGGTGATCGACGCAAGGCCATGCTTGGCGACATCGCCACGCTCACCGGCGGCGTCTTCTTCGCCGAAGACATCGGTCGCAACCTGGCAGATATCGAACTTGCTGAACTCGGAACTGCGCGCCGCGTGGTCATCACCAAGGATGAGTGCACCATCATCGAAGGCGCCGGTAAGAAGGGCGCAATCGCCGACCGCGTCGCCCAGATCAAGGCGCAGCACGAGAAGTCGACTTCGGATTACGACCGTGAGAAGTTCATGGAGCGATTGGCGAAGCTGACTGGCGGCGTGGCGATCGTTCATGTCGGTGGCGCCACTGAAATCGCCATGAAGGAGAAGAAGGATCGCGTCGACGATGCATTGCATGCCACGCGCGCAGCTGCGAAAGAGGGCTATGTCGCTGGTGGTGGCGTTGCCTATCTGCGGGCGATCGCCGCGGTCAACACGGCGCGCAAGAGCGCCGCGGGTGACGAAGTCTTTGGCTTCGACATCGTCGCTGAAGCACTGCGCCGTCCAACCTGGCAGATCGCGACCAACTATGGCATCGATGGCGATGTTGTGGTGGAAAAGGTTCTCGAAGGCAAGGGTGCTTTCGGCTTCAATGCCTCCACCGGCGAATACGAGGATCTCACCAAGGCCGGGATCATCGATCCAGCACTGGTTGCCAAAACAGCCATCGAGAACGCAGCCAGCATCGCCGGGTTGATGTTGACCACAGATGTTCTGGTCACCGAACTGAAGGATGAGACCGCTCCGACCGCAGGGGCTGTCTCCTGATCGAGTCACACATGAAGCGGAGGATCGATGAACGCGCAAGGGTTTTTCGATCCTCCGTTTTTCTTTTCTGAACAGACACGCAACGAGACTTGGAAATGGCTGTCGAACGCGACTACTACGAGGTTCTCTCGATCGAGCGCACCGCCAATGGTGACGAGGTCAAGCGCGCCTACCGACGGATGGCAATGAAGTGGCATCCCGATCGCAATCCGGGCGATGCGAAGGCCGAGACTGAGTTCAAGGTTTGCGCAGAGGCCTATGAAGTGCTTTCCGATCCCGAGCGCAAGGCGCTCTACGACCAGTATGGACACGCCGGACTTCGGCAGACTCCCGGTCACGATTTCTCGCGCATGCGTCCCGATGACATCTTCTCGATTTTCAATGACATCTTCGGTGGCGGTGGATCGCGCGGCAATCGCCGTGGTCCGGTGCGCGGCTATGACCTGGAGACCACCGTCGAGATCGAACTGACGGATGTGCTCAAGGGCAAGGATGTCGAGGTGGCATTCACGCGGCGCGATGTCTGCAATTCATGCGAAGGGTCGGGTGCCAAGGCGGGAACGAAACCGATCAAGTGTCCGACATGTGCTGGAAGCGGGCAGGTTGCGCAGGCAGGACTCGGCGGAATGTTTCGCATGGTCACCACCTGTCCGAATTGCCGGGGACGCTGTCAGGTCATCACCGAATTCTGCCCAGAGTGCCGAGGCGCGGGGCGCGTTGCCAAGCGCCGTAATCTCAAGGTCAAGATTCCTGCTGGGATCGATCACGGGCAAGTCATCCGAATCGCAGGCGAGGGAGAACCTCCTCCACCCGAGGCTGACCCACCGGGCAAGGGACCGCGCGGCGACCTGCATGTGGTGGTCGCGGTGCAGGAGCACGAAGCATTCGAGCGCGCCGAGGACGATCTCGTCACAACACGCGACATCAGTTTTCCGCTTGCGACGCTCGGAGGAACCACCGTCGTCGAGACGCTCGAGGGCAAGCGCACGCTCGAGATCCCTCGCGGCACGCAACATGGCGAGATTCTCACCATCGAAGGTGCTGGATTGCCGCAACTGCGATCCCCCACCATTCGCGGCGATCTGAAGGTCAGCGTGAGTATTCAGGTTCCTAATAAGATCAGTCCCGCGCAGCGCGAACTCCTTGAGCAATTCGCGAAGACACAGGCCCAGGCTGATGAAGAGCTCCAGCCAGCTGGCAAGGGCGTTTGGAAGAAGATCAAGGACACAATTTCTGGAAGTTGAGAGATGAAGAGATGATGGCTGAACCAACCAAACCACTTTCTGAAGAGCCCGCCGCAGAGTCGCCTGCAGAGGAACTCTCTCCGCTCGCCGAGTTACAGAAGCAAGTCGAAGAGAAACAGAATGCCTACCTGCGCGTGCTGGCAGACTTTCAGAATTTTCAGCGCCGCGCCCGCGAGAACGAGTTGCGCGCCCGCGATCATGGTGTCAGCCAAGTTGCCCGGTCGATCGTGCCGGTGCTTGAGCACATGGACCTCGCACTGGGACACGATTTGCGCGCCCTGCCCGCCGACAAGCTGGCTGACACAGTCGACATCTTGCGCGCCGAGTTGTTGAAGGCCCTCAATCAATGCGGAATCGAACGAATCGAACCAGCCGTTGGCGATGAGTTCAATCCAACATTCCACGAGGCGGTCATGCAGATGGCTGTCGAGCAGGTCGCGCCGGGGCATGTTGCCCAGTGCCTGCAAGCTGGCTATCGCTTTGGTGAACTGCCCCTGCGAAGTGCCAAGGTTGCTGTGACCCCCAAGCCGGACTCCTGAGAATGCCTACATACGAATATGTTTGTCGCGCATGTCGGCACGCGTTTGAACGCTTCCAACCGATCACCGCGACGGCCGTCAAGACCTGCCCCAAGTGCAAGCGCAAGCGCGTCGAACGCAAGGTCGGCATTGGCGCTGGCGTGCTCTTCAAAGGTGGGGGCTTTTATGAAACGGATTATCGAAGCGCGGCCTATCGCAGCGCCGAAGAAGCTGAGAAGAAGAGTTCAGAGAAGAAACCAGCCGATGCTGTGAAGCCCGAGACTGTTAAGAGTGACGATAAGAAGACGCCAACAGAGAAGGCCTCAGACAAGCCCGCAGTAACGCCTGCCGCGACAGCGACGACCGAACCATCGACCAAACCCGAACCGAGGAATGCATCAGTCCCCCAGGAGAAGAGATCCGCCCGCCAAGGTCGCGGGGTTGGAAATCTCAAACAGCCGGCTGCGCCAAGAGCGAAGCCACCCAGCCGTGCATCGAAGCCGGCACGAAAGAACAAACGCAAATGAGCGAAATTTTTAGACACCAGATATTGGATCACCTCGGACACAACGGCTATCAGCCGGTGCGTGGCCGCGAACTCGAAAGACAGATGCGCATCCGCGAGGATCAGGCGCCGGAATTCCGGGCAACGCTCGACGCGCTGGCCACCGAAGACTTCATCGACATCAGCAACGACGACATCGTTCGCCTCACGCGATTCAAGGATGAGACCATCGGCCGAATTCGGATCGGCGCCCGCGGCAATGGCAGCGGATTCGTGGTGCCGACCATCCCAAGTCGCGAGGGCGATCTCTATGTCGCCGCGAGCGACACCGGCGGGGCGATTTCTGGCGACACGGTGCGGGTTGCGATCGTGCGGAGAGGCAAGGACTGGGATCGCGCACCAGATGCGCGTCCGACGGGTCGCGTTGTCGAAGTGATGGCACGCGGACAGACTCGATTCGCGGGTCGGCTCGAGATGGAAGGCCGCGGATGGATCGTCATTCCTGACGGTCGCAGCATGACCGAACCCATTGTGGTCCGCGATCCTGGAGCCAAGGATGCGAAGATCGGCGACAAGGTCATCGTCGAGATCACCCGCTTTCCAGATCAGCGGTCCCGTGCCGAGGGCGTCATTACGAAGCGACTCGGTGCGGCTGGCGAGCCCGACGCAGAGACCCAGTCGGTGATGGCGACCTACGAGTTGCACGATGAATTCCCGCAGGAAGTGCTCGATGAGGCCGCCGAGGCGGCACGCGGATTCGAAGTGCACCGCGATGGACCATGGCTCGGTCGCGAAGATCTGACAGCGACCTCGACTTTCACGATCGATCCGCCGGATGCCCGCGACTTCGACGATGCGATCTCGATTGCCCACGATGCAGTCCGACAGGAGTGGACACTCGGCGTACACATCGCCGATGTCGCATCGTTCGTCACGCGAGGAAGCGCGCTTGATGTCGAAGCGCGCGCGCGCGGCACCAGCGCCTATCTCCCGCGCCGGGTGATCCCCATGCTGCCGGAGACCCTCTCCAATGGTGTCTGCTCGCTGCAAGAGGGAGTCGCCCGATTCACAAAGTCTGTGTGGATCACCTTCGACCCCACTGGTCGCGTTCTCTACGAGCGATATGCGTCCACGGTCATTCGTTCGCGCAAGCGGATGACTTATCTCGAGGCACAAGCGATCATCGATGGAGATACCGCGGCTGCGCGCACCCATGCCAAGACCGAAACGCCGGTCGATGATCTGCTGGTGACGGAGCTGCGCCAATGCAACGATCTGGCCAAGATCCTTCGCGCCCGCCGCATCAAGGATGGGATGGTGGTGCTGGCTCTGCCCGAATCCGAACTGGTCTTCGCCGATGATGGACGAGTCAAGGATGTCGAACCAGAGGACAGCGCCTTCACTCACACCCTGATCGAGATGTTCATGGTCGAGGCAAACGAGGCAGTGGCGCGACTCTTCGCATCCCTGGCGATCCCGGCGCTGCGACGAATCCATCCCGAGCCTTCCTTCCACGACATCGAAGAACTTCGGATGTATGCCCGCGCTGCGAAAATTCGACTTCCGGAAACTCCTACGCGGCGCGACCTGCAGGCCCTGCTCGACAGTGTTCGCGGCACCGAGAGCGAGCGGGCGATCCACTTTGCAGTGCTCCGCTCGATGGCCAAGGCAACCTATGCCCCGGCGCTGGTCGGTCACTTCGCACTCGCCAGCGAACACTACCTGCACTTCACGAGCCCCATTCGGCGCTATCCAGATTTGGTGACCCATCGCATGCTCGAGGTGTGGACAGAGCTAACCGAGAACGGGACCAAGCCACCCGGGGGCAAACGACGGCGCGAACTTCTCGATCGTCTGCGCGACGATCCGCGCGTCGAGGCTGCCGATTCACTCGTGGCGTGTGGACAGCATTGCAGCGAGACCGAGGTCAACGCCGAGCGCGCCGAGCGTGAACTTCGATCCTTCCTGATTCTGCAGTTCCTGCTCGACAACTTTCTCACCAAGACGCTGACCGGTGTGGTCACCGGCGTTTCTCCTGGTGGTGGCGGAGTCTTCGTGATGCTCGATCGCTTTCTCGCCGACGGCATGATCCGACTGCGAGAGATTGGCACCAGCGGCGACAAGTGGACACGCAACGAGTCGACTGGTCGCATGACCTCGCCCAGAAGTGGCGCGAGTCTTGGGGTTGGAGACGCGGTTGAGGTGACCATTGCAGAGATCAATCTTTCGACGCGGCAAATGGAACTCAAGCTCGTGCGATCGCTGCGACAGTCAAAGCTCGGAAAGGCCAGCGGCGAAGAGGGCGAAGTGCGCGGAAAACGCAATCGAGACTTCGTCGGCGGGCGCGGAGCTCCAAAGGGCGAACGCGGCCACAAGAAGGGATTCAAGCAAGGTCGACGCGGCAAGCGCGGGAAGTAGGCGCGAAACCACTCACTGCGGTGAGATTGTGCGGTTTGACCGTCGTCTTCTACCGCAGTGAGGACAATTCGTACGCACCCATCCCTGCTTGCCAGTACTGTCACGACCATGCATAGGTTGCTCAAGCCGTCATCACCCTGGAGACTCCTCAAGAATCGCACGCTGCCCTTGCTTGTGGCGCTCGTCGCGTTGATCGCGCTGCATCCACTCTTCATGAATCACGGCGTCATCGCGAACGGCAGTTTTCCACTCGCCATCCTGCTCGTGCCGATGATTGGGGTCGCAGCAATCGGCAGTTGGACTCGCGCCCTGCCTCTTGGGTTGATTCTCGTCGCGATCCTCACCTGGGCGATTGTCGCCCACGATCTTGACGCCCTCTCAATCGCACGCAGCAACATCCCATATCTCGTGGCGATTTACTACGCCTACGCAATCGTCGCACTCGCACGACAACTGTTGCGAAAGGTCGCTCTTGAAGATGATCGGATCTACGGCGGGCTTGCGATCTATCTGCTGATCGCCATCATGTTCACGACAATTCATCGGCATATCTCGCTGGTTGACGCAAGTGCGTACATCGAGACGACCAATGGTACGCCCGTCCTGTTCCACTGGAATGATGCGCTCTACTTCTCGGTCAGCACGATCACCACACTTGGATTTGGCGACATCGTTCCAGGCTCACCGTGGGCTCGCGCCGCAACCATCGTCGAGGTGGTGCTCGGCGTCTTCATCACTGTGATCTTTGTCGCGCAACTTGTCGCGGCAACTGTGCGTCATGCGCTCGCGAAGGGCGCAG
>SIAB01000055.1 GCA_009692015.1 Phycisphaerales bacterium | reverse complement strand
CGATTCTGGTGGAAGACTGCACGATTCAGGGGGTTGTGATCGGCGTCCTGCGCCGTTACTGACGCCATCCCCGCCGCTCCTGACGCACCCAGCCCGTGATTGGATCGCGTGGATTCAACTGGTCAATTCAACGATCATGATCAAGATCAAGATCATGTTGAAGATCATGATTATGACAGTGCGAACGCTGTGGAATCCTCTGCTCGGGGCTCAGACAGTCCTCGCCTGAATTCCAGCGCGCCATACGGCGCGCGCTCAGACAAGCGGCGCAGACTTGATCGGCTGCGGAACTCGCCCGAGCAGCGATTCCTCCGCTTTCACGCGGGCGAAAATCTGGCTTGAAATGTTCGACATGCGTTCCGAGGCGGGTCGCCCCAGGCACGGCCGAGCCAAGTGCAGTTGAGTCGGCCATCGAAGTGCTGCGGGGACTCCCTGAACTCGCATCGCTCAATAGACGCTTGCTGGGAAGTAGTACTGTTTGGCATTCTCCGGCGTGACAAGGTCGACATCGATCACCAGGTGCCGCGGCATGAATTGCAACTTCTTGGCCCGTGCACCACCAGCAAGCACTGCTGCGGCGAGTTCCATTCCCGTGGCGATCATCGAAGGTGGATAGGTGATGTTTGCGGGGAAGATCGGGTCGCGCTCCATGACCCGTTTGATGATGTCCTTCATCCCAGCACCGCCGAGGATCCACACCCCTTCGATCCCCTTCTCGGCCAATGCCTGTTCTGCACCAAGAGCCATGTCATCGTCTGAAGCCCAGATAGCGGTGACCTTGGGTGACTTGGTCAGAAGTGTCTCGGTGACTTCGAGTGCCTTCTGGCGATTCCAGTTGGCGGCCTGCTGTCCCACGATCTTGATTCCTGGTTCGAGCGCGAATACCGCCAGCGCCGCAGAGACGCGGGCGGTGTTCACCGTGCATGGGATCCCCTCGAGGATGATGATTTCGCCCTTGGCCTTTCCCTTGCCGCCGAGTTTCTCGACCATGAATTCCGCGCTCTTGCGACCGAATGCGGCGTTGTCGCCCTCGATAAAAATATCTGCCACCGGCTTGAGGAAACCACGATCAACATTCACGATGAGGATGCCGCGGCTGTGCGCTTCTTCCGCAACAGGGGTGATCGGCGCCGATTCTGTGGCGAGGATCACCAGCGCATCAACCTTCTTGGCCATGAGCGCCTCGATGTCTGCGATCTGCTTCTCTGGCGTCTCTGCAGTTGCGACCGTCCAGTCGATTTCTGGATGCAACTTGGCGCACTCATTCGCCCACCATACGACACCCGCGGTCCACCCGTGATCTGCAGCAGGAATGGAGACACCGACTTTCATGCGCGGCGCGAGCGTGGCGCTGGTTGCCGGCTTGGACTGCGCGGTCAGGGGATCCGCTGCGCTTGATCCAATTGCGGCTATCCCGATCAAGCCAGCGGACAGCACGATTGATTTTAGTGAGATCATCCCGTGAACCTACACGGTTTCAGGGTGCTGCGCGGGTGTCCCACCGCGTCTCTGCGCCGCGTGCGTCGTCACGAACGCGATGGTCGTTGCACCAGAACAGCGAGCACGATCACGGCACCTTTGATCGCTCCCTGCCAATAGGGACTCACTCCCGAGATGGTCAACATGTTGGTGATCATCCCGAGAATGAGTACACCAACAACGGTCCCCCAGACTCGACCGAACCCGCCCTGCAGGCTTGTGCCACCGATCACCACCGCCGCGATCGCGTCGAGTTCGCTTCCTAGTCCCAGTTGCGAAGTCGAGACGGAATTCATCCGCGAACTCTGCACCAGTGCGGCAATCCCGGCGAGCAATCCCATGATGGCGTAGACGCGAAAGCGGATCCAGGAAATCGAGAGGCCGCTGTACCGCGCGGCAGTTTCATTGGCACCGACGGCGATCAGATGGCGGCCGAATCGCGCCCGCGAGAGAAACCACTGGGCAACCACCGCGACGACCAGAAAGATCACGGTGCTAAAGGAGATCGTGAGCGGCTTGCCAGCGGCATTCTCGAGTCCAGGAATTGGGATCCCCCCGCGACCGAGGGCGCTGAAGAGCGTGGCGCTCTGGGAGCGAATCTCCCCCGCATCCGCGATCGCCAGAGACATCGATCGAAAGGCAGCCAGCCCTCCGAGCGTGGCGATGAATGGCGCGATGCGCCCGAAGACAATCAGCGCTCCGTTGATGCAACCCGCGGCGATGCCTGCGGCAATCGTGACCGCGCCTCCGATAAGCACGGCGTTCAACTCCGAGGACTCACCCGCGATCTGGGCATTCATTGCCGTGGTTCCCAGTGCCGCCGCGAGCACCACCATGCTGCCGACCGAGAGATCAATCCCACCCGAAACGATCACCAGTGTCATTCCAACTGCGAGGATCCCAACCGGCGCATTCGAGTTCAAGAGCGCCCGAAAGTTCTCTGGATTGACGAAATCGAAACCCTGCTTGAAACTGCTGATTGCGAAGAGGATCGCGAAGGCGATGAGCACCCCCCAGCGTTCGAGCGCCTCCTGGAGCCGGCTGGAGAGGCGATTCATGCGCAGGCCTCCAATTCTGCCGAGAGCCCCGAGGCAATTCGCATGATCCGCTCTTCACAGTTTCTCAGAGCGAGTTGCTCACGCGACGCGCCGCCCACCACCCGCCCACCGCGCATCACCACGACGCGGTGGGCAAGACCGATGAGTTCTGGAAGATCGGAACTGATCACGATGCAGGCGAGTCCGTCGCGCGCGAGCTGAGCGATGATCTGATAGATCTCTGCCTTCGCTCCAACATCAACACCACGGGTCGGCTCGTCGATGATGAGAACCTTGGGGTTCGTCTCGAGCCAGCGGGCCAGCGCGATCTTCTGCTGATTGCCACCCGAGAGCAGCGCGATTGGCGAATCGGGGCGCGCACAACGAATTCCTAGCGTGTCGATCCAGCGGTTGGTCGTGGCACGCTCTGCATTCGAATCAACATGCAGCCCGCCGCGGCTCGTGTAGGCATCAAGCGAGGGCAGCGTCACATTGGCAATCGATGAGAGCGAGAGATGCAGTCCACTCCCCTTGCGGTCTTCGCTGACATAGGCAAGGCCGGCGCGCATCGCCGCCCCCGCACTCTCAAACCGCACGGCGCTCCCCGCAAGCAAGATGCGCCCTGCCTGGGGACGCAGTCCGACAATCGCTTGTGCGGTCTCCGAGCGCCCACTGCCAACGAGACCGGCGATCCCCACGATTTCCCCTGAGGAGACGGAGAGCGAGATCCCCTGCGAGATCCCCCGCGCGCCAAAGTCAATCAGTTCAATCGCGGGCTGACCGCCAATCGCAGCGCCTTTGTTTGGAAAGAGCGACCCAAGTTCGCGTCCGACCATCGCTGCGGCGAGCCTCCCCGCATCAACGGATCTTCCGCGCGCGTCGCGGAGCGATCCACTTTGATCCCGTGCGAACGACTCGACCAGTTGACCATCGCGAAGCACACTCACCCGATCCGCAATCGTCACGACCTCATCGAGATGATGCGAAATGAATATGACCGCGCGACCTTCGTCCCGCAGTCGCCGCAGCTGCACGAAGAGCCGGGCGGCCTCTTGCTCTCCGAGGACTGCGGTGGGTTCGTCAAAGATGAGAACACGCGCGTCGCGCGCGAGGCACTTTGCAATCTCGACACACTGCGCCTGCCCGATCGAGAGGGACGACACCAATTCACCCGTCTCGCAGGCACTGCCGAGCAGTGCGAGCAATTCGCGCGCTTGCGCGCGCTGCGCGCGATGATCGACGGCGATCCCCAGGACCCCCGTCGGTTCGCGGCCCAGCGCGATGTTCTCCTCAACCGTGAGCGTAGGAACGAGATTGAGTTCTTGATGCACCATGGCGATTCCAGCGGCGATCGCCTCCGAGGGCTGCGCAAAGTTTGCGGAGTGCCCCGCAAGTTCAAGTTCGCCTTCCGTTGGCCGCATCGCTCCAGAGATGACCTTCATCAGCGTGCTCTTTCCGGCGCCATTTTCCCCGACAATCGCGTGAATCTCGCCAGCGCGGAAGTCGAGGGTCACCGCATCGAGCGCCCGAACACCTGGATAGTCCACGGTGACTGCTCGCGTGCCAAGAATGACCGCGCGGTTCTCCATCGCATTCACAGGGTCGCAGCACCGGCGCGCAGACCTGTGGCGAGCAATCGCGTGAACGCGACCGCATCCTCAACTGGCGTCTTGGAATTCATTCGGCGCACCAGCGCGCTCCCAACGATCGCTGCATCGGCGTACTGTGTGACCGCGGCAACATGCTCCGGGGTTGAAATCCCAAAGCCTGCAGCGATCGGCAGCTTGGTTGCGCGGCGAATTGCTGAGACGGGTCCTGCGATCTCTGGGCTCGACTCGCGTTCACCAGTCAACCCCGCGCGGGCGAGCAGGTAGACAAATCCGCTGCAACAAGAGGCGATCTCTGCGATTCGCGCCTGCGGCGTCGTCGGCGACACGAGGAGAGCGAGTGCAAGATTGCGCTTCGCGCAGCTCGCTGCCAGTTGCGGCGCGGTTGAAGTATCGAGATCTGGAATGATCAGTCCATCGAATCCAGCATCGGCCGCCTGGGCAATGAACGAATCGACTCCGATACGGGTGACGATCGAAACGCTCACCATCGCCACGAGCCCAACAGTGCTGCGGCGGCGCGCATCACGCACAGCAGCGAAGACTCCGCTGACCGTTGCGCCACTCCCGAGCGCCTCGTGCATACTCGCAGAAATCACCGGTCCATCGGCGATTGGATCACTAAAGGGAATGCCGATTTCGAGTACGGATGCCCCCGCTTCGGCAATCGCTGGGATGGCCGCTCGGGTGATGTCAAGCGATGGATAACCCGCAGTCAGAAATGGCATCAACGCAGTTCGGTTGGACTTCTTCAGGTCACCAAATATTGCGTCGATGCGATCTGACACGAAGCGAAGGGTAGCGCCGAGGCGCTCCCCGATGGGGCGGCCGGGATTCGAACCCGGGTCTCACCGATTATGAGTCAGGGGCTCTAGACCGCTGAGCTACCACCCCAAGCGAAACGATGTCGCCCAGCAAGAATTGTGGTGCGACGCGGCAAGAGTACAGAGTTCAACTTGCCGAGAAGCGAAATCGGTGCCACAATAGCAACACCGTGACTTCGATCCTCCAACCAACGCTGATCACCCTGCTCCTGACGCTTGCCGCGCTGGGCGCACCGCTGGCTTGTTCGGCGGGAAGTTGCGTCTTTTCCGCGGGTGGGATCGTTTCGGCAGTGAGCGATCGCGCCGCGCAGTCGCCCCCGCTCTGGACCCCCCGCCGCGCCTCGCCCGGCTCTCTTGAGTCGACCATCAATCCCTTCTCGGGATCAGAGCGCGTCATTGTTCACGGTTGGGCTGAGATCGCTCCTGCCCTTTGCCTTTGTGCGGTGCCTCCACCCTGCCACGCAGTGTGTTGAGCGCGTCCGCGGTTTTCCATTTCAGCCCATTCCCTTCCTCGCGCGGATTCTTCTGCCCGAGCCAAGAGCAACCAAACCATGCCAATTCCAGTCCTTGATTTCATCATTCGCAAGACGTTCGGAACTCAAAACCAGCGGATGGTGCGCCGCTATCTGCGCATCGTGGACAAAGTCAATGAACTGGAATCCACCTACGCCGCGATGACCGACTCAGAGCTCCGCGCGATGACTCCGGTCTTTCGCGACCGTGTCAAGAAGGGTGAGCGCCCCTATGACATGATTCCAGAAATCTTCGCCTGCGCTCGCGAGGCAATGGATCGCTCCGTTGGCATTCGCAACACCTTCAATCCGGCGCTGGCCTTCGATCCAATGCGCCTGCCTGAGCCTGCGCGGCAAGCATTCATTACGACCCGCGATCTGATGGCCGCGATGGCTCCGCGCGAACCAAGCGGCGATCTGCGTGGTTGCACGGGTGACCTTGCGGGATGGCAACTGCTCGACATCCCGATCATCGTCTACCAAGCAGTTCGCGAACTGCTCCCAGAAAGTCGTCCGCCATTTCGCGCCCGACCCTTCGATGTGCAAATCATCGGCGGGATCGTGCTCAGCGAGGGTCGCATCGCTGAAATGAAGACGGGTGAGGGGAAGACAATCGTCGGACCACTGGCCTGCCTACTCGCCGCCTGCGAGGAGAAGCAGGTCCATGTGGTGACCGTCAACGATTATCTCGTGCAGCGCGATCGCGACTGGACCTTCCCCTTCTTCCGCGCGGTCGGTTTGACGGTTGGGGCGATCCACCCGATGCATATGCAAAGGCCTGGGGACAAGCTCATCGCCTACTCCTGCGATGTCCTCTATGGCACCACCAGCGAGTTTGGTTTCGACTACTTGCGCGACAACATGAAGGTTCGCGCCTCAGACCAAGTGCAGCGGCGGCGCGAGTTTGCCATCGTGGACGAGGTCGACTCGACCCTCATCGACGAGGCGCGCACACCACTGATCATTTCTGGGCCTGCCTTCACCCAACAACCGCGCTACGACCTTGCCAACCGCTTGGCGATTCATCTGGTTGCCAAGCAGAGCGACTGGCAGACCGCAGAAGACAAGGTTCAGCACTGCCGAGCGCAGATCGCTGGCTCGGAGGGTGACATTCGCAATGCCCGTGAAAAATCGGCGATTGGTCCGATCAAGAAGCGGCTCGATGATGCCCGCAAGCAACTCCCGGTGCTCGAGCGCGATCGAGACCGGTTCATTCAATACTTCGAACTCGAGATGGACAAAAAGCGGGCCACACTCACCCACGAGGGCGTCGAGGAGGCTCAGCGCGAGGCGAAGATTGGTTCGTTTTATGTCGGTGAGAACATGGACATGCCGCATTTGCTCGAGCAGTCGGTGCGGGCACACACGGTCTATCAGGGAGACCGCGACTATGTGGTTGCTCCCGATGAAGATGGGCAACTTGGCGTCGTCATTGTCGATCAGAACACCGGTCGAAAGATGGTCGGTAGGCAATGGTCGGATGGACTCCACCAAGCGGTCGAATCAAAGGAAGGTGTGCGCATCAAGGAAGAGACGCAGACGATGGCGACGATCACCATCCAGAACTACTTCAAGCTCTATCAGCGACTCGCTGGAATGACCGGCACCGCGGACACCGAGGCGACTGAGTTTCACGAGATTTACCGGCTCTCCGTGGTCTCGATTCCAACAAATGTTCCGGCGGTGCGTGTCGATCGGCAAGATCTCGTCTTTCTCTCGCAGAAGGACAAGTGGGAGCGAATCGTCGATGTCATTGAGCGCATCCATGACACCGGGGCCCCGGTTCTGGTGGGCACGACCAGCGTTGCCAAGAGCGAACTGCTCAGTCGCATGCTCACCGACAAGCATTCGATTCGTCATGAGGTGCTCAATGCCAAGCAACATGAGCGCGAAGCAGACATCATTCAGAGTGCCGGTCAACTCGGGGCAGTCATGATCGCCACCAACATGGCTGGACGCGGAACCGACATCAAGCTTGGGACGATCGATCCTGTTGCGCTGTTAGACCATTGGAAACGCCGCAATGTTGCGCCGCGCGAAGCCGATGCCAGTCTGGGCGAGGCCAAGTGCATGGCGCTGGTGCATCGCCACCTGGCCTGGCGATTCCTTGGACTTGCCAAGAAGGATCTCGAGGCGCTGAGCGACGATGCTGTGCGCACGGCACTCCTGCGCCACTGGGCGACGGAAGAGCGAGACCTCGGTGCCAACAAGATCGCCACGATGTCCGACGGAGCACTCGAGAAGGAACTCGATTCTGCCGGTTGGAGTCTGCATCGCTTGAAGTTCTTCAAGTCGATCGACGAGCTCGGCGGGTTGCACATCGTGGGTACCGAGCGGCACGAGAGCCGGCGCATCGATAATCAGTTGCGCGGTCGATCGGGCCGTCAGGGCGATCAGGGGCAAACCCGCTTCTATCTCGCGCTCGATGACGAATTGATGAAGATGTTCGCTGGTAAGACGACCCTCAATGTTTTGAGTCGCATGGGAATGAAAGAGGGCGACTCGATCGAAGCTCCGATGCTCAGCCGCGCTGTGGAAAAGGCTCAGCGAAAGGTCGAAGAGCGCAATTTTCAGATTCGCAAGACGATCTTGGATTACGACGAACCGATGGAAGTGCAGCGGCGCGACTTTTACGGGCGACGACAACCGATCTTGGAGGGTCGTGGGATCAAGACCGTCATTCTCACCTTCGTCGATGAAGCCGTGGCTGACGCCGTGGCGGTCTATCTCTCTCCCCTGCATGTCCCCGGGACCATTTCGCAGTGGGTGTGGGAATCGTTTGGGGTCATGATCGATGCGGAGCGATTCAAGGGCAAGGATCGCGAGGCGGTTCTGAAAACTGTCACCGTCGACACTCTGGAAGAGGCCTCCGGACAGATCAATGTGACGATCGGTGAGTACATCCCGGAAGAGTCGGATCCTTCTGAGTGGGATCGTGCCGGCGTGATTGAGTGGGCGATGAAGTCGTACGGCGCGGTCATCACCGACGAGATCATTGATGCCGAAGGTCGCCTCGGAGTCGTGCAGCGGCTTGAGAGTGCAGTCCAAGAGCGGTTCTCGAAGATCGAGCTGAGTCCACTCGAGCCCTTCCTGCAGCCTGGTTATGGTGCCAGAGATCTTCTCAACTGGGCTGGACGAATGATCGGGCAGCCGCTCGACGCGGCTCTGCTCACTGGCGTTCGTGAACCAGCCGAGGCGACCACGCGCCTGCGCGACGCGATACGGCTGGCGTACGCCAAGCGCGAGATCGAATACCCCATCGATTTCGCAATCGAGTTTGTGAACATCAACATTCAAGCCTTTCCAGAAGCTGCGCTGACGCAGTTCTGCGGCTGGGCTCGCGGTCGATACGAACTTGATTGGACCCCGCAGGCGCTGCCATCAGCCGACCCCGCTGAACTGCGAAAACTTCTGATCGCCGAAGCTCAGAAGTGGGATGCAACCCGCATCAGCGATCGTGTGTCGCGCCTTCTGGCCTCGCTGCGCGCGGCGGACGTCACGATCGGCGATGACGCGGAGAAGTTGACCGTCGCCCTCGAGGCGTGGCTCGCTCAAACGGTTTTCCTACGCCTGGCCCCCGACGAACGCCTCGAGGTCGTTGGCGATCCCGTGGCGTTCCTGAACAAGCGATTTGCACGTTTGATGCGCGAAGAACTCGAGCAGTTTGAACGCTTCGTGCTCCTGCAGATTCTTGATCAGGCGTGGAAGGACCATTTGCACGCCATGGATCAGACACGCGACTCCATTTCGTTCCGTTCATTCAGTCAGAAGGATCCCCGCATCGAGTTCAAGAAAGAGTCGTCGCGCCATTTCGCAGAAATGCTCGAAAACATTCGCGAGCGCGTGACCGATCTGGTTTTCAAAGGCAAGTTGTCGCCACAAGCGATGCGCCCGGCGGTTCCAGCCGTCGCCACGACAGCGCGCGCGGAGGGCACGACACCCGTTGCGCCTTCGCTTCCCGGCTCTGCGCCAATCGCAGCAGTCGTTCCGACTCAAGCGCAGGAGCGCGACATAGCCATCGCCGAGAGTGCCGGGGTCCCGGCGAGTCGCACGGCGGCATCAGTCGCCGGCGCGGGCACGGCGATGTCTCGCCCTTCGCGCGTGGTCGTTCCATCAGATGGTCCGAGTGCAGTCGGACGCAATGAACCCTGTCCCTGTGGCTCGGGGAAAAAGTTCAAGCAGTGTTGTGGAAAGAAGTAAGCAGAAGCGAAAGAGACCGTATACTTCGCCCCCCAAGCACGCCTTCTTAGCTCAGTTGGTAGAGCAGCTGACTCTTAATCAGCGGGTCGAAGGTTCGAGTCCTTCAGGAGGCATTTTCTTGTCTGATCGCGCCAACTGGGGGTGATGATTCGGCGCCTATCGCACCATCACTGCGAGCAGTCCGGTGAGTGCGAGCGCGGCGATCACCATCAGCACAATTGAGATGCGCCGCCAAGTGCCTGGCGCTCGCGCCCGTGCAGCGCCCGAGCCATCCCACAGAAAGCAATGACATCTCGGGCAGATGTCGGCGTCGTCAAAGATTTCTGCGCCACAGTCGCTGCAGCGGGCATTGATCGGCCGCGAAAACCGTCGTTGGTCTTCGGCCGTGGGATCCTCGTCTTTCGATTCGTCGTCGAACTCTTGCATGGGCGACGACTACTATGGCATCGCGAAGACCCACTGGCAAGTCGTATCGAGCGGCATGAATTGACGGCGCTCAACCTCATTTGGAGCACACAGCATGGCACTCACCCCATCTTCGATGATTCCACTTGGTTCCCCCTGCCCACCCTTCGCGCTGACCGATGTGGTGTCGAACCGAGTCGTTCGAACCGCAGACTTCGCCGGCAAGCCGCTCCTGGTGGCGTTCATCTGTAACCACTGTCCATTCGTCGTCCACATTCAAGCGGAACTGGCGCGGCTCGGCGTCGACTATCAGTCGCGCGGCGTCGCCATGGTTGGCATCTGCTCCAACGATCCCGTGAGCTATCCACAGGATGGGCCTGGGCCGATGGCAGTCATGGCGAAATCACAGGGTTGGACTTTCCCATACCTCCATGACGGCAACCAATCTGTCGCCCAGGCATTCAACGCCGCGTGCACGCCAGACTTCTTCCTCTTTGATGCGCTGCATCGACTTGTCTACCGCGGTCAACTTGACGCGAGTCGCCCCAAGACGCAAGATCCTGTGACTGGAAAGGACCTTCGTGCTGCGCTCGATGCCATACTGCGGGGAGAGAGTCCAAGCGCCGATCAACGCCCATCGCTGGGATGCAATATCAAATGGGCCGACGCAATGTCGCGATGAGTTCTGGCATCGGAGTGCGCGCGAAAAGAAAAACCCTCGCGTCAGCGAGGGTTTTTGAACGAGGCGGACGGGAATCGAACCCGCAACCACCGGCGTGACAAGCCGGTACTCTAACCAATTGAGCTACCGCCCCAATCGTTCCGGACGCGGAACTCCACCTGCAATTCCGAACCCTGAATGTTAGCGAAGTGCCGATGTTCGTCAACCGCTGCACGAGCGCACGGCGATCTGCCTACGCCAACAATCACCCAGTCACAAACCAGTTTGCACCATGAGATGACTCCGCGCGCAGTGGCACCCGCAGTTTGACTGCCGATTCCATACGCGAGACGATCCAAGGTTCGACCGCGGCGATTTGAGAACAGGGAACCTCAAAGACCAACTCATCATGAATTTGGAGGAGCATCCGCACATCCGGGAAAGCCTGCGGGAGCTCTCGATGGACTCTCACCATGGCGATTTTGATGATGTCCGCTGCGGTGCCCTGCACCACGGTGTTGATCGCCATCCGCTCGCCGAGCGCGCGTTCGGATCCATTGGGTGATCGCACTTGCGGCACACTTCGACGGCGACCGAGCAGCGTCGCTACAAAGCCATGCGACTTGGCCTCCTCAACGCAGGCGGCGAGAAAGGCATCGATGCGCGAGAACCTTCGTCGATAGCCCTCGATGATCTCGCGCGCCCGGGCCGTCGAGGTCCCACCACCCAGTCTGCGCGCCAGTCCGAATGGGGTGATGCCATAGACGATTCCAAAGTTCACCATCTTGGCTCCGCTGCGCTGATCGTCGGTGACTTGCGCGCTGGAGATCCCATTGACTTCCGCTGCCACTGCGGTGTGAATGTCGATCTCACTCGCGAAGGCAGCGATCATGGCCGGATCCTCGGCCATGTGTGCCAGCACGCGCAATTCGATTTGTGAATAGTCGCAGGCCAGCAGTGTGTATCCCTCCTGAGGGATGAATGCCCGGCGAATCTCGCGGCCCATCTGGCTGCGGATTGGAATGTTCTGCATATTTGGATCACTCGACGAGAGGCGACCCGTTGCAGTCCCCGTCTGGTGAAATGATGAGTGGATCCGTCCGGTCGTCGGTTGAATCGCGGCGCGCAATGCGAGCAGGTATGTCCCAACCAGCTTCTTGAGTCGTCGATACTCGATCATCTTGCTCGGCAGATCGCTCTCGACGCTCGGGTCGGCTGCTAAGCGTTCGAGGACTTCGACGTCGGTGCTCGGACCGCTGGCGAGTTTGCGCGTGGACTTGAGCCCAAGTCCGGGTGGATCATCATCGACCCGATTGAAAAGCACCTGTGCCAACTGCTTGGGACTATCCGGATTGAATGGATGCGCCGCGCTCGAGATGATCGCCCTTCGAAACTCCTCGGTCTGCGCGGACAACTGCAGGCACTGGCGATCCAGTTCTTTCACATCGACGAGGATGCCGTTGTATTCGAGTTCTGCGAGAACACCAACGAGCGGCATCTCGATGTCGCGGTAGAGCGGCCCAAGTCCCAGCGCGTCGAGACGCGCGGTGAGCAGTCGATCAAGCCGACCGGCGATGTCGGCGTCTTCGGATGCATATGGCCCCGCGAGATCGAGCGACACTTGGTCAAACTTCCTCTGAAAATCGCCGCTGCCGATGAGATCCTTGATCGGGATGCACTTGTAGTTCAAGTGTGTCTCTGCCAGCGAATCGAGCGCGTGACTCATCCGAGTTGCATCGATCACATACGAGGCCACCATCGAGTCGCCCACCAGTCCGCGGACATCGACGCCGTGGCGACGGAGGATCTGAACATCGAACTTGGCGTTGTGCGCGACTTTCGGCACCGCTGCATCCGCAAAGAAGGGTCGCAGCAGTTCGAGCGCCTCTTCCGTGGAACAGTGCGAAGTCGGATCTGGTGACCGAACAGGAATATAGACACCCTGTCCATCACGCCAGGAAAGACTCACGCCACAGAGTTTTGCGACGACGACATTCAACGCGTCTGTCTCGGTGTCGAATGCGATTCGCACACCCTCGGCAGCCGCTTTTGTTGCGGATCGAATTGCGGCGGCGATTGCCGTTGGCGTGCAAAGCAATTCATACTGCGCAGAGCGCGCAGGATGGGAGGGCGCGATGGTGGCGACTTGATGCGCGTCGGCGTCGCCGTCCGCCATTCCATCCGCCGCGCCACCTGCGAACGCGGCAAACAGCGGTGCATCCACGGCGTCACGCGCGGATGCCCGCGACTGTGGCGGCAGCTTCTGGGCAGGCTTCGCCGCGATTGGCAAAGCGAGAGCAGCCGGCGCCGCAGTTGCAGAGGCCCGGCCAGTCAGCAAGAGTTCGACCTCGGTCAGAAGTCTGCCAAATCCGAGGGTTCGCAAGAGGTCAAGTGTCTCCACCACATTCGCGCGCGCCAAGTTCACCTGGGCATCCTCATACGACCAATCGATCGCGCAATCCTCCTTCAGTGCCACGAGCCTTCGCGCCATGGCCAGTTGGCCGTGACCCGCGAGAATCGCCGCGCGCCGTTTGGGAGTGAGCTCTGCAAGATTCGCCAGCACGCCGTCGATTGATCCATAGGTCGTAATCAGCTGCGCGGCGGTCTTGGGACCGATGCCGGCGACTCCCGGGATGTTGTCGGAGGTATCGCCCATCAGTGCCAGCATGTCCGCAACCTGATCGGCGCGCACACCCTTGGTCTCAAAGAGTTGCTCGGGTCCAAGGTCAATACCCGTTTGTGGGTCAAAGAGCGAAGTCGTCGCGGTGACCAACTGCGCCAGATCCTTGTCGCGTGAAACGATGCGCATCCCAAGCTCGGGGCGCTCCCGCTGGACCTTCCGGGCGATCGTCGCAATCACATCATCCGCTTCAACCTCCTCGACTGCGAAGACTGGAATTCCCATCAATCGTGTGAAGGCGAGACACCGCTCAACTTGCCCGTGGAAATCCAGCGGTGGCGGAGTGCGGTTCGCCTTGTACTGCGGATAAATCTGCGACCGAAATGTATGCTGATCCCCCGCCGCATC
>SIAB01000054.1 GCA_009692015.1 Phycisphaerales bacterium | reverse complement strand
ATGGCGATGACGACCAGAAGTTCTGTGATGGTGAACCCTTGCCGACGATCGCGCGAACGCTGCATCATCGTTGATACCGTGGGATCATCGGCGGAATCACGCCGGGCAAGAGCCGATCGCGAAAGTGCATCCAGTCCCGTCGCCACGCCCCCGCCGGACCCTCGTCCGCTGGCTGATTGAAGCCGTGACTGTTTCCGGCGCGCTGCATATCGGCGATTATCGCAGAAGCAGCGGAATTTTGGAAGGAGTACGACTCGGTTGATCCATCAATATTGCTGGTGGTGATTGCCCCCGGCTGCCACATCGCGGGGGTATCGATCCAACCCTGCCACGCGGGCGATGCCCAGTTGGCTGGGTTTGGCGTGCCAGTCGGCGCCACCGAACCCGAGGGCGGCCGTGGATCGATCACGAATCCGTGGTTGTTGAATCCGGCGGATGCGCCATTTCCAGCGCGATCCTCTTCAACAATCGACATCATTGTGTGCGAGGGATCCTTGATTCTTGCAATATGTGTTGTCACCCAGTCGCGCGGCGAAACTCCCTGCGCGCAGAACCAATCCACCCATGCCTTTCCATAGTTGGCGACATCGTTTGGAAGGGTCACGCCAACGAAACAATTCAGTGAGTAACTGCGCAGCCGATCGGTTGGATCCAGCGGCGATTTGTAAACCGGAACCGACCCGAGATAACTGAAGAGGCGACCCTTGGTGAGAGCTCCGGCGTTCTCGCCGCGCGGCGACATCATGGGATCTCCCGCGTCGTCCGTTCCAGGGTAGGACGAGGTCCACGAGTGATATGAAGTGTTGGTGAGGTTGCCATTGTTGAGCACCACCGGGATCTCGCCGCAGGCACTCGAGAGATTGAATGATCCGCTCATTCCTCGAAACGAGGTGCAGGGACTGGCGAGTGCGCCACCGTTGTCGGATGCATAACTCGTTTGGGCCAGCGAAATCTGCCGCTGATTCGAGAGGCATGACGAGGTTCTGGCCATCACAGTGACCCGGCGATAACCGACGATCACCAGCGCGAGCAAAATCGCGAGGATCGCGATAACCACGAGGATTTCTGTCACAGTGAATCCGCGAAACAGCCGACGGCGGCGTTGCATTACCGTTGGTACCGCGGGATCATCGGGGGAATCACGCCGGGGAAGAGGCGATCGCGAAAGTGCGTCCAGTCTCGGCGCCAAGGCCCTTCGGCAAGACTGTCCGCGGGTTGCGCGTATCGGTGCCCGAGCCCCGCGCCGGGCGGTCCTTGAATTGCAGTGATGATGTTCTTGTTCTGAAGTGAATAGGACTCGGTCGATCCATCAACCATGCTGTATGTGATGTTCGTCGGCTCCCAGAATGCCGGCCAATCGATCCAGCCCTCCCATCCGCCAGAATTCGCCCAACTTCCAGGATTCGGACATCCGTCCGGCACGATCGAACCGAGCGGCGGCCGCGGGTCGATCACCCAACCTTGATTGTTGAAATTGAATCCATCGTCGTCGTCTTCGACAATCGACATAATCGTCTGTTCCGGATGCCGATGATGCGGAACATGTGTTGAGATCCAGTCGCGCGGCGTGACATGTTGCGAGCAGAACCAGTCATCCCACTTGTTCGACCACTCCGATGAGTCCTCTGGAACTGTTCCGCCGACGAATCCGCTGAGTGAATAACTGCGCAGACGATCGGTCGGATCAAGCGGCGACTTGTAGACGGGGGTCGAACCGACATATGAATAGAGCCGCCCCTTGGTGAGCGCCCCAGCGAGTTCTGTGGGTCCGACCATGTTGGCTCCATACGAAGCGGTCCAACTGTGATAGGAGTCCTGATTCAGGTTTCCGTTGTTGATCAGAACCGGGAAGGACCCCAAGGCGTTGTTGAGCGTGTAGCTAAAACTCCCATCCGTGCTGGTGCGGTTGCTGGCGTAGGCACCACCGTTGTCAGAGGCATAACTCGCCTGCGCCAGCGAAATCTGCCGTTGATTCGAGAGGCACGACGCGGTCTTGGCCATCAGACTCGCCTTGCGGAATCCAATGAGCACGAGCGCCAGCAAGAAGGCAATGATCGCCACGACCACGAGGAGTTCAGTCACTGTGAAGGCTCGATTGCAACGGGACGGTCGGTTCATCGGTCTGAAGAAGGGTATCCGTCGAAGGGGTCGATGGCACAGTATCCTGCGACGATGAGACACATTTTTGCGATCACACTCACGACCATTCTGATTGCTGGATGCGGTGATGACACAGCGCCATCGCCGTCGATTGTGCAGGAGACTCCTGCGGTCACGAAGTCTGTCGTGACCAAGCCAACTGCGAATCCGCCGGCGAAGCCAGTTGCGACGAAGCCGCCGGCGCAATCCGCCGCTCTGCCCGCTGAGGAAACGAAGCCCGCGCAACCCGCGGCCGAGGCAGCCTCTGCACCAGTCGCGCTCGCACCCGAGCCACCCAAGACGCCAGCCAAACGAAACGCGACTGCGTCGACGGTGCCCGCAGATTCGACTCCATCCACGCCGAGTGTTCCCATCGCTGATGTCGATCCAGCGCTTCAGAAGTATGCAACGATGGCCGCGACACCGAAATTCAAGGACTTCATCAAGCTCGCCGAGGCACGACAACTTTTGCAGGTTCGTGCGTCGAACTTGCGCTTCAGCATGCGTGGTCGCGAGTCGACACCGGCAGAAGTCGCAGAACTCGCCTCGCTCGCCGCAGAAGTCGGCAAGGTTGGTGATCGCATGGACAGCTGGGTGAGTGGCAAGAACTTGACACAGGACGAACTCGTCACGATGGACTACATCATCGGCGAACAAATGAGACTGCATCCACCGGGATAAGTGAGGACACATGGCGATCCAATGCAACATTGATCAGCGTGGGAAAGTGGCTCGACTCATCGCCGGTGCGCTGATCGAGGGAATTGGCTGGACTGTGCTGGTGCTTCGATTCATCGACATTCTCTCGGGTGATTGGCCCTGGTTCGTCGGTGGAGCCACGGTGGTCTTGGGACTCTTCCTGGTTCTCGAAGGGATCATCGGCTGGTGCATCGCGCGCGCCATGGGAATCAACACGCCGATCTGAAATCGCGCGGATTGACGATTTTCTCGCACCACCCACGCACCGCCCACGCACCACCCGCGCGATGAGTTGCAATCACGATCATCCGAAAGCGCGCGTGGGGATGAGGAATCCGTTTTGCAATACCGACTTGCTCTCGGCACTGAGCTGCGGCGCACTCTTGGTCGGCGCACTGGTCGCAGATTCGCGGGGTGCGGCGCCTGGCGTTGGACTGGGACTGCTCTGGGCATCGTGCGCTGCGGGTGGATGGCATGTGACGATCCGATCGCTGCAGCAACTCGCGCGGTTTCACTTTGATGTCGATCTGCTCATGTTTGTAGCGGCGATCGGCGCAGGACTGATCGGCAAGATGGAAGAGTCTGCGATCCTGCTCCTGCTCTTTTCGCTGGGGCATGGGCTTGAGGGACTGGCGACTGATCGCGCCCGCAATGCGATTCGCGCGCTTGGCACGCTAACCCCCAAGGTGGCGCGGGTGGTGCGCGAGACCGGCGAAGTGGATCTTCCTGTTGAAGAACTCGCCGTGGGCGATCTCGTTCGGGTGATGGCGGGTGAGCGCATCGCTGTCGATGGCGAGGTGCGCGTGGGGACGAGCGCAGTTGATCAGAGTCCGATCACTGGCGAGAGCGTGCCGGTTGTAAAGGACGTCGGCGCAGCCGTCTTTGCTGGAACGGTCAACGGCGATGGGCTGCTGCTGGTTGCCACGACCAAGCTCTCCTCGCAGACGACGATGGCACGAATGGTGCAGTTGGTCGAGCAGAGTCAGGCCAACAAGGGGCGCACGCAGCGGATGACTGAGAAGTTCACGCGCATCTATACGCCGATCGTGCTGGTGAGTGTGCCCGCGATCATCTTTGTGCTGGTCTCGTTCTTCGATATGAACTTCGCAGAGGCATTCCTGCGGGCGATGGCCGTGCTGGTGGGTGCCTCGCCCTGTGCACTGGTGATCTCGACACCCAGCGCGGTCCTGGCAGGAGTCGCCCAAGCGGCGCGAAGTGGCGTGCTCATCAAGGGGGGCATGCATCTCGAGTCGCTGGGGATCGTTCGGGCGATCGCCTTCGACAAGACTGGCACGGTGACGCAAGGTCGGCCCGATGTCACCGATATCGTCGCAGCCGATGGGTTCACGCCGCGCGAAGTTCTTGAGATCGCCCTGGCTCTCGATCAGCATTCGTCGCATCCCTTGGCGCTCGCAGTCGTGCGACGGGCGAAGCGCGATGGCGTTGAAGCGCGGGAGATTCGCGACATCCGTGCGATACCGGGTCGCGGCGTCACGGGATTCATTGGCGATGCGCGCGCCCTGATCGCGGGGCCGCGATCCTTCGGTAGCGGTGAGAACCCGATCCTGCCCCCCGCCATTCGCTCGCAGGTTGATCACCTCGAGGCGAGTGCGCGCACGGTGTCGATCCTGGCACTCGGTGATCGCATCGTGGGTGCAATTGCGATGGCCGATCAGGTGCGACCAGATATCGCCAAGATTTTCTCGCGGCTGAAGTCGCTGGGCATTCGCCATCTGGTGATGTTGACTGGGGACAATCCCAAAGTTGCTGCTGCAGTTGCTGGACCGCTCGGCGTGGATGAGGTGAAGGCCGGACTCTTGCCCGAGCACAAGATCGACGAGGTGCACCGCTTGATGGAGAAGTGGGGAGCGGTGGCGATGGTTGGTGATGGTGTCAATGATGCGCCAGCGCTTGCTTCGGCAACGGTTGGGATCGCCATGGGCGGAACCGGAACCGATGTGGCCCTCGAGGCCGCGGATATCGCCCTGATGGCCGATGACCTGTCCAAGTTGCCCTTCGCCGTGGGACTCAGCCGCCGCGCGCGCAAGACGATCGCTCAGAATGTGGTCATTTCGCTCGGCGTTGTGGCGGTGTTGATTCCTTGCGCGCTCTTTGGCATCGTGCCGCTGAACTGGGCGGTTGTGCTGCACGAGGGATCGACTGTGGTTGTTGCATTCAACGCGCTGCGATTGTTGTTGTACAAGGAGTCTCCATGAAACGCATCGCGTGTGTTGTGATCGTCGGCGGTCTCGCTGGAATGTGCCCCGATGCTCCCAAGCCCATCGACATCATTCGCGAGGCGATCACGGCCGATGGCATTCGTCTGGGCGTGACCGAACTGGCGAGCGATGAGATGGGTGGACGATTCTTTCGCAGTCCCTTCGCAGAGAAGGCAGCGAAGTGGATCGAGGCTCGCTTCACGGCGATTGGGCTCGGGCATGGAGCCACGGCGGATTCATTTCGACAGGCGATCGATGAGGATCCCGAGACCGCTCCTAATCTCATCGCAAGGATTGAAGTCACGGGCAAGGGCACCGGCTTCATCGTGATCAGCGGTCACTATGACCATCTGCGCCCCAAGCGCAGCGGCGCAGACCTCATTCATAACGGTGCCGACGACAACGCATCGGGTGTCTGCGGGATGCTCGCGGTCGCGCAAGCTATGCAGGCGCTCATCGCCAAGGGTGAGGGGCCAGCCTGCACGATTCTCTTCATCGCATTCAATGGCGAAGAGGCTGGACTCCGCGGATCGAAGGCATTTGTGAAGTTGCCCACCGTGCCACTGAGCGAGATTCGGGCGGTTTTCAACATGGACATGATTTCGCGGGGCGCACCACGCGAGATTTTCATCGATGGTGGGCCCGTGGGCGACCCGGTTGTTGCGGCGCTCAAGGTAGCCAACGAGACAATCCAGATGAAGTTGCGCCTCAATGAGCATCCGGACTGGCTCGATCGCAGCGATCAAGGACCATTTTTGTCGAAGGGGATTCCTGCGGTGCTCTTCTCGGTCGAAGATCACGCCGACTATCACCAGGTCGGCGATGAAGTCGAAAAGATCGATGCCGCGCTCGCGGCAGAGACCGCGCAGTTGGTCGCCCTTGCTGCCTTGAATATGTCGAAGGAATCGTTTGTGCCGCGCGGGATGGCAGCGAAGGTTGCGGAGCCAGTCGCGCCAGCGGCGGAGCCGAAACTTGCTGAGCCAGTCGCGCCAGCGCCGAATCCCTAGTTCGCACCGTTTGTGCGCGGAACTTCGGGCACTGCGCGACCGTGCGGGTCTGCGCGCGTGCCGTGGTCATCAGCGGCAATCCCACCCTCGCGGGCGAGTTGCTCGCGCATGACCGCATCGGTGATGTGCTCGAGCACCATGGCAGTGGGATGAACATGATCCTTGGCAATTGCGAGTCGCTGCATGAGGTAAATCTCCCAGAGCCGGTGGGATCGCACCAGCGATGCACCGTCTGCGCGACCCTGCGTGGTGAGCCGGGCGACATTTTCAACGCATTCGAGGCGACCATCCCGCACCAGGTGGGCGATCGCCATGCGCGCCAGCCAGTTTGGAATCTCTGCGCCGCGAACCAGAAGATCGCGCAGTTGCGCCGGCGCGACCGTGCGCTGATCCTCATCAAGTCTCCAGAGAAGACCGATGGCGTCCTCGCGGGCGATCCGCAGTGTGAGCAGCCATCGATGCACCAGTCGCACCACGATCCCACGGCGCGGTGCGACCACGATGCTCGCCACAAGAAGTGCGCCAAGCGTCGCGGCGATCGATCCTGCACTCGATGCGTCGCGACCACCGGGGATGATCGCCGGGGCGACGGCTGTGGCGATCCAATGACCGACTAGCGCGCCGAGAATGCCGATGAGCATCGCGCCGACAATGACTCCAGCGAGTCGATCGCTCCAGAGTCGGGCGGATGCTGCTGGGATGATCATCATGGCCACGATCAGAATGCTGCCGACCGATTCGAATGCCGCGACGCATGTGGCAGCAGCCATCCCAAGAATGATCGACTCCATCAACTTGGGACGGCAACCGAGGGTGCGGGCAAGTGCTGGATCAAAGGCCATCACCGTGAGTTCCTTCCAGAAGATCACAGCGACGAATGCGTTGAGGAGTGTGACACCACCGAGCACCAGGACGGCCCGCGGAACTTCGACGCCCAGCAGCAGAATCGAGTCGAGCGGTGCCAACTCGATGGCTCCATACAACACGCAAGATGGATCGAGGTCGACGCGGTCTGCAACCTGCACGATCAGGATGAGTCCCAGCGCGAACATCGTGGTGAAGACGATGCCGAGCGCTGCACCCGAATCAATGCGCGCGATTCGGGCGAGTGCAGAGGATCCGAGGGTCACGAACAATCCCGCCGCTGCAGCACCGAGAAACATCCACAGCGGATCGCGCGTGCCCGAGAGAAGAAATGCGACGGCGATTCCCGGAAGAACCGCGTGCGACACGGCATCTGCCAGCATCGATGTCCGCCGGACGACCAGAAACGCGCCGGGAACCGCGCAGGCCAGCGCGCCGAGCGCGCCGATGGCGATGATCCATCCATCAACAGCGAGGGTCCAGGCGTTCATGGTCGATACCCCCCAGCGCGCCCCATGGCTGCTTGCGCGAAAAGTCCCCGCTTGGGCGCGAACAGGAGTGCGAGCACAAAGAGCGTGGCGGCGACAAGAACGATGCACGGACCTGTCGGAAGTCGCGGCGCGAAGGAACTCACCAGCGTGCCACCAACGCCACTGATCGCGCCAAACGCAGCAGCAAGAGGAAGCATCACGGTGAATCGGTCGGTGCAGAGCCGCGCCGCAGTCGCGGGCAGAATGAGGAGTGAAAGAATCAGGATGAGTCCTACGGCCTGCAACCCAGCGATCACCACAGCGGTGACGATGATCAGCACGGTCGCGTCCAGCCAGCGAACTGGTCGACCGATCACCCGAGCGAACGATTCGTCAAAGCAGAGGAGTCGCAGTTCCTTGGTGAGCAGCACGACCAGCGCAACACAGACCAGCGCGACGATCGAAGCAGCACGCAGATCACTCGCCACCATCGACGCGGCGTGACCGAGAATGAAACTCGACAATCCTGCCTGATGTCCTCCGGGCGAGGCTTGGATCACCGTCAGAAGCGCCGTACCAAGACCAAAGAATGCACCCAGCACGATCGCCATCGCGGTCTCATCACTCACCCGCGCGCCGCGCCGAACGAGCACCACACCGAGCACACCGGCGATCGCTCCGGCGGCCGCGCCAGCGAGCAGAACCCAGGGCTCCTTGCCAGTTCCGCCAACGGCAACAGAGACGAGATACGCGGCGGCAATTCCCGGAAGCGTGGCGTGCCCGAGTGCGTCGCCCATCAGTGCGCGGCGGCGAAGAAGAAGCAAACATCCAGCGAGACCCGCAGCAGCACCTAGGAGTGCCGTCGCGGCAGCCACAACTTGGGTGTTGTAGTCAAACCAATTCATCCCAACTGCGCCTTCTGCATGCGCTGCGCCGCTTCGTCGAGCAGCGTGAGCCGTCCGCCGTATGTCTTGCGAAGTTGTTCGTGGGTGAGCGTGGTTGCGGTTGGTCCCGCAGCGACCACCCGAGTATTCAACAGGATCACCCAATCGAAATAATCGCGCGCGGTTTCGAGATCGTGGTGCACAACGATCACCGTGCGACCCTCGCTGCGCATACGGCGCAGCACGGCGATGATCGCCTGCTCGGTCGCTGCATCGACCGATGAAAAGGGTTCATCCATCAGATAGATCTGTGCCGACTGCGCCAGGGCGCGGGCCAGAAAGACGCGCTGCTGCTGTCCGCCTGAGAGTTGCCCGATCTGTTGATTCTCCTCGTCGGCGAGACCCACAGCGTCGAGCGCCTCACGGGCCTTCGCGCGCTCGAGTTTTCCTGCCATTTGGAACCATCCCAATTGGCCGAATGTTCCCATCATCACGACCTCGAGCACGCTGACTGGAAAATCCCAGTCGACACTCTCGCGCTGCGGCACATATCCAACACGGGCGCGCTGCTCTTCATAGGGCTTGCCGAAGACGCTCACCTTGCCGGATGCAATTGGAATGAGTCCCAGGCAGGCCTTCAAGAGTGTGCTCTTCCCGGCGCCGTTTGGACCGATCACGCCAACGATTGACTGCGCGGGCACATCGAGATCGACATCCCAGAGCACGGGGCGGCGGTCGTAGGCGACGGTGAGCGCGTGAATCGAAAGCGGGCTGCTGCTGGAGTGCTCGCATCCGAAATCGCTTGGTGTACGTGCGGTTGCACTGGTCATTTGATTTTCTCCTTGGGTGCACCTTCCGGGCGCGGCGCAGGTGAGGCGAGCGGTGCGGCATCGCCGCCGAGTGCAAGCGAAGTCGCATCGCCGCCGAGTGCCTGCACGATGGTGTGCGCGTTTCGCTTGATCATGCCTGTGTAAGTTCCCTCGGGGGTCCCCGCTTCTCCCATCGCGTCGGAGTAGAGCGATCCACCGATCCGGATTTCTCGATCGCGCGCGCCGGCACCTTCGACAAGCGCGAGCACATTCTTGTCGGAGACACTTGTCTCGACAAAGACAGCCGGCACCTGTCGGTCAACAAGAAGGTCGATGAGTCGACGAATGTCCGCCAACCCAGACTCACTCTCGGTCGAAATGCCTTGGATTCCCATGACATCCACCCCGTAGTGACGGCCGAAGTACGCAAAGGCATCGTGCGCGGTGACGAGTACGCGCCGCTTGGGCGCGACGGTGGCGATCGCAAGGGCGATTGCTTGATCCGCGGCGGCCCATTCCACGGTGAGTGCCTGCCCATTGGCGCGATACGCCGCGGCATTCACCGGATCCCGCCGCGCAAGTTCAGCGGCAACATGCAGCGCACACTGCGACCAGATTGTGGGATCCATCCAGATGTGTGGATCGGGGTGACCATGCGATCCCTCGCTGTGCAATCGTTGCGCATCGCTGAGATTTGCGCCGGCTTCGATGACCAGTCTTCCACGGCGCCGCAACTTTGCAAAGACATCGCCCATCCGGCCCTCGAGCATGAGGCCGTTGGCGATCACGACATCGGCCGCTGCGAGGGCGCGAACATCCGAGACGGTCACTTTGTAGAGATGGGGATCGACCCCCTCGCCCATCAGCGTGGTGACCTGGGCGCGGTCGCCAACGATTCGCTTGACCATGTCGCCAATCATTCCCGTTGTTGCCACGACCTGCAGTTGCGGCGCGCCCGCTTGCATTCCAAGCGCGGCGACAACCGCCCCCGCTGCGATCAGCCAAACACCGGCGCGGGCAAATGTAGCCATGGCTACATCCTAGGCAGTTTGGAACTTCTGTGCAACAATGACTAGCGACCCATGACTGCCACCACGGCCCGCGAACGATTCACAAAGACCAGGTCGGATCACGCCTCGGAGACCTTTGAGGACTACACCGAGGCGATCGACGACCTATCCAAGAAGCAAGGGTCGTGCCGGGTGCGCGATTTGGCTCTTTTCATGCGCGTTTCGCATGTCACCGTGGTGCGGATCATGCGGCGCCTGGTCAACGAGGGCCTGGCGTGCAAGGATCGTCACGGTCCAATCACCCTGAGCCCCGCCGGGCTGCGACTCGCCCGCGCCGCCCGTGCGCGACATGCGACGGTGGTTTCATTTCTGCGCGCGCTAGGCGTCTCGCCCCTGCAAGCAATCCGCGACGCCGAAGGTATCGAGCATCACACCAGTGCCGCCACGCTGCGGGCCATGCGCCGCTTTCTGGCGCGGCGCTAGCGCACGAATCTTTGCATCATCCCGTCGAGTCGCGTCACCGCCTGCAGCACGCGCGCGCGCGGCAACCTGCCACTGGCGATCGCGCTGGCCAGCGCGTCGATCGCCTCGCGCTGGCGATCCAGTCGATGGCAGATGATCACGCAATCGACGCCTGCCTCGATCGCACGAACTGCCGCTTCGCCGGTGCTCATTGTGCTCGCGATCGCCTCCATCTCGAGGCAGTCGCTGAAGACCACGCCTTCAAAGCCGAGTTCATCGCGCAGCACGCCTTCGATGACCCTACGACTCATGGTTGCGGGAACGCCCGGATCCACCGCGTCGAAGACCACGTGCGCGGTCATGATCGATGCCACACCCGCGCGCGCGGCCGCAGCGAAGGGCGGCAACTCGATGGCGCGCAGTCTTTCGATTGCGTGGGAGAGTCGCGGCAGCGCGAGGTGGCTGTCGACGGCGGTGTCGCCATGACCCGGAAAGTGCTTTGCGCAACCTGCCACGCCCCCCGACTGCAGTGCCGTGATGAATGCCGCCCCGCAGCGCGCAACGATGGCGGGATCCGCGCTGAATGATCGCTCTCCAATGACTGGATTGGCAGGATTGCTATCGACATCAACAACAGGAGCAAAGTCAAGATCGACATTCGCCGATCGCAACTCGCGCGCGAAGAGCGCTCCCACGCGCGAAGCCTCTTCGACTCCGGAGCGCCCGACTTCGCGCATCGCCCCAACGACGGTCATTCCACTGCGCAGTCGCACCACACGACCCCCCTCATGATCGATCGAAACGAAGATGGGAGGGCCATGCGACTCGGCGCCACAAGTCTTGACGGCCGCTGCGATCACGCGCAATTCGTCGTGACTCGTCGCGTTGCGCGCGAAGAGAATCACGCCGCTGACGCCAGCGTGAATCATCTCGCGCGCTGCGTCATTGAGAACGGGCCCGTCGAATCCGATGCACATGAGGCGAGCCGCGAGTCGTCGATCTACTGCGGTTGCCATGCGCGCAAAGGTAGCCACACCCGTGCGGCGCGACACCCCGTGTGGCACGACACCCAGAACGCCGCCGCGCGTGGGCGTCACGGCACTCGGCTCCACACCGCGCGGTAGGCGCCACCGCCCGCGGCCGATTTCCTGTAGAGATAGTCTCGTGGCGCCGTCGCAACTCACCCGCGCGATCCGAGAACGGAACTACGCGATATTCGCCGCGGGATTTGCCTGTTCTGGATTCGGTCTGCAGATGCTCACCACGGTCATCCTGTGGGACCTCTGGCTGCGCACCCACGATGCGTTGGTGCTGGGTATGGCGGGTCTCGCCCGCGCGCTTCCGGTGGTCGCGCTCGCGCTGGTCTCGGGTCATGTTGCAGATCGCCACAGTCGAAAACACATCATTATGCTGACCCAGTTTGCATTCGTCGTCGTCTGCGGCGCCTTCGCGCTCGCGAGCGCGGTGGCCGCACCGATCTGGGTCTGGTACGCGCTGCTTGTGGCATCCGGCTGCGTTCGCAGTTTCAATGGACCAAGTCGCAGTTCGCTCCTGCCACTTCTGGTTCGCCCCGAAAACTTCGAGAACGCAGTCACATGGAACAGCGGCATCTTTCAAGCGGCGGCGGTGCTTGGTCCCATCACCGCGGGGGCGCTCATGGGCTTTGGCATGCCGAGCTGGCAAATTTTTCTCATCTGCGGCGCGCTCATCGGCGTGATGGGATTGCTCGCAATGAAACTGCAACCGCGCGAAGAGCCGCGCGGCAATGTGACACTCACGATGCGTTCAATGTTCGCTGGAATGAGCCACATTTATCGCGAGCGCACGATCCTCGCCACGCTGACGCTCGATTTGCTCGGGGTGCTTCTTGGGGGCGCGACGGCGCTCCTACCGATCTATGCCGACGAGATTCTCGGGGGCGGTCCCGTTCTCTTGGGATGGCTCAAGGCAGCGCCCTATATCGGCGCATTCTTGATGGCGGTCTGGATCGCCGCGCGACCACGCATGCGCTACGCGGGTCCGGCGCTACTCGCGTCGGTTGCGGTCTTCGGCGCCTGCATGATCGTCTTTGGACTCTCGACCTCGATCTGGGTGAGCATGCTCGTGCTCTTCATCTCGGGCGCCGTCGACAATGTCAGCGTGATCATCCGCCACACGCTGGTGCAGACCCGCACACCCAACGAACTGCGCGGGCGGGTGAGCGCGGTCAACTCGCTTTTCATTGAGTGCAGCAACGAGCTCGGCGCCTTCGAGAGCGGACTGGTCGCCCGATTCTTCGGGCCAGTCTTCAGCGTGGTGAGCGGTGGAATCGGAACGCTTCTTGTGGTTGGAGCGGTCACCGGGCTCTTCCCAGAACTGCGCCGCCTTCGCACGATGTCTGGAAAGGAACCGGATCCTCAATCATGAGGATCGTGATCCCCCTGCAATGTTTGGTCTCGCCTCGTTGCTTACTGACAGGGTTGGACAGCGCCGCCGCCCTTGCTGCCGCCACAGCAGGCACTCGCAACATCGCCGACGCCGCTGACCATCGCATGGAAGACGGTGGCTGGGATCGACAAGATGCGTGATGGGTCGCGATCGATGATCGCGTTGAGCAAGACGATGTTGGTGATGTCCGTGCCCGTGGCGCTCTCGATCACTTCAACGCGGTTTCCTTCACGAACGATGCTATAGAGCTGGTCGGAGGTAATGAAGGCACTCCGACTGGTGTCGTAGAGGCGGCGATTCGGGTACTTGCGAATGCGAATGATTTCTTGGGTCATGGGGGATTGGTCTACAAAACGGCGCGGGCGCCAAAGTTATGAACGGGCAAGGTCGGTAAGCACCATTCATTCGCACCAAACGGTGCAGCGATTCACTATTTGCATAATAATCTCGTAAACAGGCTCGCGTTTTGCGAAAATAATCAGGGCGCTGGGGCGATGACGGCGAGGCCGTAACTCAGGTCAGGCACGGCCGCGCCCGTGCGCGGATGCAACTGAATATGCGTCTCGGCTGCGATGGGACCGAAACTCCTCAGGGCCTCGGGGCACGCTCCAGTTCCGCGCCAAACAATGAGCGCCCCTTCGCGTTTGATTCGCGCGCAGTCGACCCATGGGGATCGTTCTGGGATTCCATCAATCAAGACACTTGGATGAAAGTCCCCATAGACCGCGATGTTTCCCGCACAGAACATCTCGCCGATGACGATCGTGAGTGGCGCAGGCGCGCCTGCGGTCGAGCCACCGGCATGGGCGGTCCAGAATGAATCTGCCGCTGCTGCGAGCGCCTCGCCAGGTTGCTTGACATTGGCGACATAGCCGGT
>SIAB01000053.1 GCA_009692015.1 Phycisphaerales bacterium | reverse complement strand
CACCCGCGCGCCAACAGGTTCAACTGTTTCGAGTCGTTTCGTATCAGAATTGGTTCGCTGCGCCATTGGTGGGTTGTTCAGTTGTTGGGGGCAGAATGGTCGGCGTCTGGCTGAAGAAACTTGGGATCGCCTGCGGTGCACATGACGACCACAAACACGACGGCGATCGCCAGCGCGATCGCGATCCACATGGCGATCTTGCGTCCCGATGACTGTCGCTTGGTTGACTGATCCATAAGGCGAAAGACGATACCATTTGTTGAATGGCAACGCTCAATTCACCGAACAAGGAATCCGCGCGGGCCACAACCGATCCGCTCACGCTGATCGATGTTGATCATGTCAGGTTCTTTGTTGGAAACGCCAAGCAGGCGGCCTTCTTTTATGCCTCAGCCTTCGGTTTTCAGGTCGAGCAGATCAACGATCTCACCACCGGTTCCCGAGACGCGGCGCAGTATCTGCTCACCCAGGGCAACATCCGAATTGTCCTAGAGACGCCCTTGGCAGAGTCTCATCCGGCAACCGCAGAGCTCACGCGCCACGGGGATGGCATCAAGGATGTGGCCTTCACGGTCTTCGACGCAACCAAGGCCTGGGAACAGGCCTGCCGAAACGGAGGCACGTCTGCCTACCAACCGCGCACGCTCAGCGACAACCAGGGAACGGTCACGATGGCCGGAATCCAGACCTACGGACGGGTGATCCACTCATTTGTGAGTCGAACGGGTGCCTATGACCTCCCAGCGCTGAAGCAGGGTTCGCTCTTCGCCCCCAACTTTCGCGCCGTCGAGAACTTCTCGCTCAACGCGTTCAATCGCGAACACCCCTGCGGGTTGAAATATGTCGATCACTGCGTTGGCAATGTCGAACTGGGCAAGATGAACCACTGGGTGAAGTGGTACGAAGATGTGATGGGCTTTTCGATGTTCAAGCACTTCGACGAGAAGGACATTTCAACCGAGTATTCGGCACTGATGAGCAAGGTGATGGCCTCGGGGAATCACCTCATCAAGATGCCGATCAACGAGCCGGCCGAGGGCAAGCGCAAGAGTCAGGTCCAGGAGTATCTCGAATGGCACGGGATGACACCTGGCATCCAGCACCTTGCGCTACGCACCGATGATGAATTGTCGAGCGTCGCTCAACTTCGCAGTCGGGGGGTCGACTTTCTCGGCATTCCAGAGGAGTACTACGAGTCTGTCTGGAATCGCGTCAACAAGGAATTGACCGCCCACGGACACTCAGCAGTCAAGGAAGATCATCAACGCGTGCGGGATCTCGGCATCTTGGTTGATGCCGATGACGAGGGTTATCTCTTGCAACTCTTCACCAAGCCACTGCAGGATCGTCCCACGCTCTTTTTCGAGATTATCTGTCGTCGCGGAAGCCAGTCCTTCGGGAAGGGCAATTTCAAGGCACTCTTTGAATCTCTCGAACTCGAACAATCCCGCCGCGGGAATCTCTAGAACCATGGCACACTCTGAACCTGAAGAGCCGCGAGGCGATGTTGATGACAACCCGTTCGCCGACCTGGATGCCGACTTGACCGAGGCAGATCTGCCAGACGACGAACCGGAACCTGTGGCGATGCCGTCGGCTCCGCAGTCAAACCAACCCACCGCAGCGCCGAACAAGCGATCTGGACGCAAACCGCTCCTCTTGAGCGGAGTAATCGGCTTGCTCGTGATTATGACTGGGTCGGGCGGTTGGCTCGGTTGGCGCTACTGGAATGACCGAGAGAGCCTGACCACGCTCCAAGCAGACCTGCTGCTAGCCCGCGATGACTTCGAAGAGAAGAAGTCGCGCCCAGAAGAGTCAGGCGAAGCCGCCGCCGCCAGGCAACTGGCGGCGCGTATCGAGGTCATCGTCGCCGCTCCATGGTGGGATCACATCGTCGTGCGAATCATCGATCAGCAAGCACTCGAAGATGCGCGGTCGCAAGGGGCAGATCTCGCTGTCGCTGCCGAGGAGCGAACGGCAAACCGCGCCTGGTGGACGGCTCAACGCGAAAGCCGCCAGAGTGCGCTGGCGGTTGAGACGCGAACCCTCGGCGCAATTCAGGGGGTGCTGGACGATCTGCAGAGCGCTCAACCACCGCACCCATCGGCCGGAGGCTTCACCGACGAGCTGATCGCAGAGGCCATCGGGGAACTGCAGCAGGACATTGTTCAGATGTCCACCGCGCAGGATCTCGCACTCGCGCGGTTTGCTTCGCTGCAGCAGAACATCGCCGCGGCGACCGATCTCGCTGCGCTCGCAGAGGCATCGGCTGCGCTTGCGGAGCCACTGCCAATTGACCGCAACCCTCCTGCAATTGAAGCAATCGTGCAGTCGATCAAAGACGAAGCCCGCGCTGTGGCCGAGCTGCTCGGGGACCGTGACGCGATGGTGAGCGAGTTGACCGCGGTACTGGCGTCGATCCAGAACGCCGATCTTGAAACCACCTCGCTTGAGTCGATGCAGTCCAAGGCGGCAGACCTCGCGCGCCTTGAAATCCCTGCAGACCCGCGGTATGAGGCAGTTCGAGAACGCGCCGCGTCCTGCGCGCAAGGGGCTGACGCCGCGCGAGCCGTGCTCGCCGAGCGTGATCGATCGCTCGCGTGGATTGCGGAGCGATCGAATGAACTCAGTTCGATCGACTCGCTCGATGCGATGGCGGCGTTTGCATCTGTGTTCGAAGGCGACGACTCGCCAAAGAGCGAGCTGGCGGTCGCGATCTCGGCACTCGAAGACCTAGCAGCGCGAATCGGAGCGCAGTCCCAGGTGCTCGAAGAGGAGCGACGACAGGTCGAGGAATCCATCGCGCGGGCAGCGGCATGCGCAGTTTCTCTGCGCGAGATTGAGAAGTTGTTCGAAGTCGGATCCCCGGCGCGCGCGGGAGAGCTGATTCTTGCTGCTCTTCCCGAGAGTCGCGAACAGTATGCCGCGATGGCACGACTCACGGACGAGTTCCCAAAGATGATGATTCACCAGCTCTCGGCGATGGAGGATGCCTCGAAAGAGTCGGGCAACTGGGACGACACGGCCGGCACCTTTCGCCAGTGCTTGGGGAGTCCCGCTGTGGCGACTCTCGCCCCGCAGTTCGCGTCCGAGTCAATCGATTGGTGGACTCGCGTCTTGCTCGCCGAGGATCGGACGATTTACGAGTCAATCTCTGTCCGTACGCAAGCGCCCTACCGCGACCTCGCGCCCACGCTGGGGTGGTACCTCGATTCGACGCGCACGCGAGGCGCGACCGCACCGATGGAGCAGCAAGTTCGTTCGCTCCTTTCCGCCATTGAGGCGCCCGCAGCCACAATTCTGATTGAGGGCATCGAGTGGAACGCTCCGATTTGCGAGGATCCACACTCGATAAGCGTGGTCGTCACGGTGCACCACTCGCCATACAAGTACGAGTTACACGATGTGGTTGCGAATCAAACGAGCCTGTTGGGTGGGGAGGTTTTCCTGCAACTCCCGCACGAGAGCCAAGTCACCTTTGATGTGAACTGCCGCTTCGAGTGTGCGGATGTGACCGAATCGTATTCCGGTTCGGGCGTGGTCACGATGGATGACCTTCGCGTCGCAGGCCGGTTCGCCCTGCCGTTCTGGAACGACGCGGATTACTCGAAGCCAACTCAGAATTTGCTCGTGGTATCGATTCCAGACAAGGAGATCGGTAAGGCTTGCGAATTGCCGAAGTGGATCGATCCGCGCGAGCCAATTGTCGTGCCGAAAAGTGCGCCCGTAGAACTGCCTGAAGATGCGCCTGCGGATCAGCCGATCGAAGAAACGGAACGCTAGCGTTCCCAGTCGGCCCAGCGTGGCGAGGGCGAGATCACTTCGACACCAGAAATCACCAGCTTCCAGGCGTGGAGCACAGCGAAACTGAGATTCCACTCTGCGCGGAGTTCTGCCCCGCGGTAGAGAGTGTCGCTGGCCAGTGGATGCCCCAGCGAAGCCAACCCCGCCCGGATCTGATGGCGCCTTCCAGGACCGACGAGCTCGACCTCGATCAAGTCGAAGGCGCCAGGATCAGCGGCATCGGCGCGCCGATCGCGGGCGCGCCGCACCCTCCATCGGCATGTTCCAACTTCGTTTCGATCTCCAACTTCATTGACAGTCACCTTCGCTGAACCCTTGTGCCTGCTCGAGAAGTAAAGGGTGAATTCGCCGGTTGGCGCAATCCCACCGGTCACGAGCGCCAGGTATTTCTTCCCGATCGCCCAGCCGCCGAATCCCGCCGAAAAGTTTTCACGCAGTCCATCCTGTGCCAGGGCGCTACGCGCAACAAGCAAGCAGCCACTGGTGGAGTGATCGAGGCGATGCACAAGACCGCTCTCCGGCAGATCGCGCTGCGACGCCAAGTTCTCGCTGATCCACTCCTGAATCGTCGGCGCCCCATCGGTAACTCGTGCGGCAACAGAGTGCCATCCCACCGGCTTGTTGAGGACAAACCAATCGGAAGACTCATGGAGCAGCGTCGGAAGAATGGCGCGCGCGGCAGCGTGTTGTGGGTGGTTGTCGTTCACGGATGGGCTCTGCAACTTCCGTACACTACGGATGCGATGGCTTTCTACACGAAACTCGGACAACTTCCCCCCAAGCGCCACATTCAATTCCGTCGCCCAGACGGCAAGTTGTACAGCGAAGAGGTTTTCGGCACGGAAGGATTCGTCGGACCAACTTCGACCCTCTATCACATTCATCCTCCTACCCAGGTCGCCGGTTGGCGCCCGATCTACTCCTGCAAGCCCGAATATGTGGAGCGCGATGTCATGCGTATGCGGCACATTCGCAGCGCCGCTATGAAGCCAAAGGGTGATCCGATCACCGGGCGCGTGGTGCTCTTTGGCAACGAAGATGTCGAGATGTCGGTGTGCGTTCCGGCGGAGTCGATGCCCTACTGGTTCAAGAGCGGCACGGGAGACGAATGCATCTTCATTCATCATGGCTCCGGCACGGTCCACACATCATTTGGAACGCTGCGCTTCGGCAAGAAGGACTACATCATCATCCCCAAGGGTGTCACCTATCAGATGGTGTTCGACGCGACGCCCGCGGGCGAACCAGAGGCGCGTTTTCTGTTGATCGAGTCTGTCAACGGTTCGCACATTCTCCCGCCGCCGCGATACCTCTCGAAGAAGACAGCGCAGTTTCTCGAACATGCCCCCTATTGTGAGCGCGATCTGCGGTTGCCAGTGTTGCCGCTCACTTTCGATGCGCTGGGCTCTTTCGAGGTGCGCATCAAGACCCGCGGTTCAGTGCACGCCTATCAGTATGGATACCACCCGCTCGATGTTGTCGGATGGGACGGCTGCTACTACCCATACGCCTTCAACATCGACGACTTCAGCCCCATCGTTGGCAAGCATCACATGCCACCTCCCACGCATCAGACCTTCGAGGCGCACAACTTTGTGATCTGCTCATTCTGCCCGCGGCTGCTGGACTTTCATCCACAAGCGATTGTCGTTCCATACAACCACTCCAATCTCGACTCGGATGAAGTGCTTTATTATGTTGAGGGCAATTACAAGGCCCGACGCGGCATCGAGAGCGCTTCGCTGACCTTGCATCCGCAAGGGATCCCGCACGGGCCGCACCCCGGCACGATTGAGGCATCGATCGGGGCGACCAAGACCGACGAACTCGCGGTGATGTGCGATACATTCAGACCGCTTTTTCCGACCAAGGCCGCGCTGGAACTCGACGACTTGCAGTACCCGATGAGTTGGGAAGCAGAGGGGGGAACCGGTGGCGCAAAGCGTGCCGACCAGGTGAACACCTGGTGATGGCGGACACATGAACGAATGGAAGCATGCGCATGAAGAAAACAACACTGATTCGAGTTGGACTCCTCGCGATCGTCATCGCGGCGATGGGCGGGTTGGCATACGCTGCGAACTGGAATAGCGGTGATGATGCGAAGGCGACCAAGCCACCAGTGAAAGCAAAGAGCGGGCTCCCTGTGGAACAACTCATTGTTCAAGGCACCCTCTTTGATCTCGAAGTTGCGGCGAACACAGTCGACATCGCTCGGGGACTTTCCAAGCGCACGGAGATTGCCGAGAAGACGGGAATGATCTTTGTTTTTCCCAGCGGCAATGAACGATTCTTCTGGATGATCGACTGCCTCATCGATCTCGATATTGCCTATCTCTCGGCCGATGGAACGGTCCTTTCGGTCTACACGATGAAGAAGGAAGCACCCCGCGGAAAGGACGAGTCGGACATGGCCTACGAAAACCGGCTAAAGCGCTATCCCAGTGGAGCTGGCGCACAGTTTGCGATCGAGACTCCAGTCGGCACGAACGCCGCGCTCAAGATCAAGCCTGGCTTGAAGATTGACATCAATCGCAAGAAATTGCTTGGCTACTTGCCGCGCTGAGAGGTCGCGCCTACCGGTGCGCCCACGACGCCGGTTCTTCTAACGCGCCGCCGTGATGATTCCGCGGCACTCGCCAAATCCAATGCGTGGCAGTCCGGCGCGCGCGCACCAGGCGCGCATGATCACTTCGTCGCCATCCTGGAGGAACTTTCGCTCGGTGCCGTCGCCGAGTTTGATCGGCTCGGTACCACGCCAGGTGCGTTCGAGGAGACAGCCGCGCGATTCGGGCGTCGGCCCAGAGACAGTGCCGCTTGCCAGCAGATCACCCGGGCGCAGGTTGCAACCACCACTGGTGTGATGGGCGATCATCTGGGCGAGCGACCAGTACATGTCCTTGAAGTTTCCGCGGCTGATCACGGTCGCTGGTGTTCTTGCGGTGCGCATCGCGGCGCTGGCAATCGATACTTCGAGGTTCACATCGAAGAGCACATCGGCGCCTCCACGGAGATAGTCCAGCGGCGCTGGATCGCCACTCGGTCGCTCTGGCATCGCAATGCGATAGGGCTCAAGTGCATCGAGCGAGACAACCCATCCAGAAAGCGTTGAAGCGAAACTCTTGGCGAGGAATGGACCGAGTGGTTGATACTCCCACTTCTGCATATCGCGCGCGCTCCAGTCATTCAGCAGCACGAGTCCAAAGACGCTGTCGAGCGCGCGGTCTATCCCAATGGGTTCACCGAGTGCGTTGCCGCTGCCCATCAGCGCGCCGACTTCCATTTCGTAGTCCATCAATTTGCAGGGACCAAATGTTGGCGGCCCCGCATCCTGTGTAACAGTTTGCCCATGGGGACGGCGGATCGCTGCGCCGCTGGCCACGATCGAACTCGATCGACCGTGGTAGCCAATTGGCATGTGCTTCCAATTTGGCAGTAGTGGATTGTCGGGGCGGAACATGCTGCCGACATTTGTGGCGTGGTGGATCGAGGCATAGAAATCGGTGTAATCACCGATGTCGCAGGGAAGGCGCAGGGTCATCCCCCAGGCCGGCAGCATGATCGAACTGCGCTTGGGGTGATCGCGCAAGTCAGCCGTCTCGCTCGACAGCAATCGGCTGAGTTCGGCGCGGGTGCCCCGCCATGCCGATTGACCCAGCGACATCAGGGCGTTGAGCGTTGTGCCCGACAAGGCTGTGCGAATCGATTGGTCGAGTCGGGCGAGGACCCCAGACTCGACAAGCGCGCGGCAGTCCACAATGCAGGCGCCGATGCGAACGCCGATGCTCAGTCCACGACCCTCGCCGGCGACCACACCGAATGGCAGGTTTGCCAGCGGAAAATCGCCATCTGGCTCATTCGCCCCCTCGACCCATGACTGCGAATTGATCGCACTCATACCGCTCCACCTGCCGGAATTGCGCGCACAAACTCCATCGCAACCAGATCATCCCAGGGTTCATCGAATGAGCAGCATCCGAAGGAGTGGGCGAATCTGCTGCGCGATTCCTCGATCTCTTCGACCGAGAGTCGAGCCCCCTGCCACATCACCGTCTTCTCACTGAACTGAATGTCGTCGACGGATGACACGGTGAGGAAATGCGCGAGTCCCTCGATGTCAATCTTCCGCCCAAACATGAATGCCGCGCCGAGGAAGACATTGAGAAATCCGAACTGTGTCGCACCGGCCGCATGATTGAAGTGACAGAGCGCGCGGTGCAATCCTGCGGTCGCTTTGAAGGGGACACCTGCCGATGCGCAGGCGTGCAGCGCCCGAGCCAGATCGCCGGCGGCTGGATGTGCTTGTGGGGTGGTGCCGCCGGTGCGAAACTTCGCGCCGGCCTCCTCGCCGACGAGCGATGCGACCACGCCACGCACATCGCTCTCGAGCGAGAGTTCGAAGTATGGAAAGATGTCATCAGGAAGTTGGCTGAGCGCGCGCTCGATCGAAGGCGCATCACTGGCGCGCATCTCGATCGAGTCGATTCTCATGGCAGGTGATCCCACCTGTTCGTGTTGTTCATTGAAGGCTTGAACACGGGCAAGATCAGCAGCAAACTCCGGCGTTCCTGCGGGCGAGAGCACGCACGAAACCGCCCATGCGCCCTGCGTCTCAGGGGCGACCGCATCGCGGGCCTGACCGACGGCCAGCGATGAGAGATCGTCGAGCAAAGCAACCGGCCAAATGAGTCGACCGAGCATCCACTGCCGTTTCGAATCATGAATGTGCGCATAAGTGCCCACCGACCTCTGCGGATCAAGTTGCGCCGGTGGATAGAGTCCCGCGTAATCGATGATCGACGCAACAAGTGCCTGAACGCTCTGCATCGCCCAACGATAGAGGTTTCACGCCATTTCGTCTTCTGTGAAGTGAAGATCACGTCCGTAGGTCTCGCGCAGGAAGAACACCGAGACGATGGCGAGCGGAATCACGAGTGCCCCCACCAGCATTGCGGCCTGCCAGGGTGAGGCCGGCGTGTTCCCCAACAGTTTCTCGCACGATGCCCACAGAAATGCGCTCCCTGCTGCAGACCAACGAACCATATTCGGCGCCGAGGTTGTCGCGGTGGCGCGCAAATTCGTGCCGAATTGTTCGGCGACGACGGTGACAAAAACTGCCCAGTATCCACAGGTGAATCCAACGCCAATCGCACAGCCGTAGAACAGTTCGAGAGACAAGGGACCAACGATGAAGTACGCGGCGATCGACAGCACGCTCAGCGCGTGAAACACGAGCAGCGCCTTTCGCCGCGACTTCAACCACTGACTCAAGAGTCCGCTTGCCAGATCACCGAATGCAAGGCCGACATAGCACCACATGATCGCCAAGCCAGGCGTCGGCCGCGCCCCCTCTGGCATCCCCATGCTCGCGCCGATTGCGTCGGAGTACTTGATGAGGATTCCAACCGCGTACCAAATCGGAATCGCGCAGACGATCACGGCGAGATATCTGCGCAGGCGAGACCAGGGAGTGAACAGCAGCCAGACCGCGCCGCGGCCCCGCACCTGTTTCTCTTGGACGGTGCGGAAGAGCCCGCTTTCGACCACGCCGATGCGCAGGAAGAGGAGTGCGAGTCCCATGATGCCGCCGATCAGAAATGCCGTGCGCCACTCGACCACCCGGGTGATGAAGTATGCCGCGATTGCTCCACAGATTCCAACGGTTGCGATTGCGGTGGTGGCCAGACCACGGCGTTCCTTGCTCACCAGTTCGCTGACGAGGGTGATGCCGGCGCCGAGTTCACCAGCAAGCCCAAATCCGGCGATGAATCGAAGTGCGCCATACTGATTGATCGCACTGCCGAGTCCCAACGAATGGAGCAGCGCGCCGAATCCGGCGTTGGGCACATCGGATATGAAGGCGTTGAGAATGTTGGCGATCGAATACACGAGAATCGATCCAAAGAGAACGGAGAGTCGGCCGCGACGGTCTCCGAGGACTCCCCAGACGATTCCGCCGATCACCAGTCCGGTCACTTGCAAATAGTTGTCGAGCCAGAGTCCAACTGGCTTCAGTTGATCCGCCGCAACACCGAGTGACTTGAGGCTATCGACGCGAACAATTGCGAAGAGCAGCAAGTCAAAGATGTCTACGAAGTAGCCGAGTGCCGCAACGACGATGGCCAGAATCTTGGCCTTCTCTGTGATCGGTCCAGTTCGTGCTGACATCGAATCCGAAAGGTACTCTGCGGCGATGAACGCACCGAGTCAGGACGCCATTCGCGCGACGACCTCGTTCTTTTTCAAGCGGTTGAAATAGAACACGCGTCGCGCAGGCGCGACCAGCGCTGTGGTGACCCGCGACTCAGCTTCACTTCACGCTGGGCGCAGATGTCTTCAACTTCTGGGCGAGTTTCGCGGCTGCAGGTGCATTGGTCCTGGCGAGTTGGGCGACCGTGGCGCTTGCCCCAGCAGCGTCGCCGCTCCACGATTGAACCCGCGCGAGTGCGCCGAGCGCTTGCGGAGAGTCGGGGGCGAGTTCGACGGCTCTCTTCGCCGCGCCGAGTGCGCCCGACTGGTCTCCCGCGCGAAAGAGAAAACCGCACTTCCAGATGAAGGGTTCAGGATCGTTGGGCGCAGCGAGCTCTGCCGCTTCCCATGTCTTGAGCGCTCCCGCAGTATCGCCCGCCGTCCAGAGTGCTGAACCCATCCAGCAGCGCGCCTCGATTGACTTGTCGAGATTCGCCCAGATACGAAAGTCTTCTGCTGCCCCCGCTGCGTCACCGCTGCGCAATCGGCACTTGCCAAGAATCTCGTATGCCTCGCCGGTTGCCTCGCACTTGAGCGACGCGTTTGCGTCCTCGATCGCCTGTGGATACGCGCCCAGTCGATAGCGGGCGAAGGCCCGCATGCGCATGGCGAGTGCATCGGACTTGTCGATCGCAAGTGCACGGGTCGCGGCCTCGGCGGCGGCGGCGTAATTCCTTTGGGCGATGAATGCGTATGAGAGGCAGAGCTGGGCATTCTTGTTCGATGGCTCCGCGACCGCGGTGGCAGTGAGTTTCGTCACGGCGGCGGATGCATTGGCGTGAATCTCATCTGCGCAGGAAAGTGTGTTCACGGTGCGCGGTGGTGCGACGCAACCCGCAGTCCAAGCAAGGGCGACAACGAGGAACGGCCCAGCACTGCAACGCGAATTGTGTCTCATGGCGATGGTGTACCCGAAGCGCCGCGCCCCCGTCGAAGTCGCCGACGCAGCCAGAGCGTGTTGGCTGCGACTGAAATGTCGGAGAGTCCCATCGCGACCGCCGCGATGAGTGGTCCCCGTGCGCCGAGCAGTCCGCAGGCAGCCAATGGGATCGCAACCGCGTTGTAGACGAATGCCAGAGCGAGGTTCTGACGAACGACCGCGAACGTTTTGCGTGCGATCTCGATCACGGCGACAACTCCCCTTGGATCGTCGCGCAGCAGGATCACATCCGCGCTCTCGGCAGCAAGCGCCGTGGCGCTTCCCATCGCAACTCCAACGCGGGCCGTTGCCAGTGCCGCTGCATCGTTGATCCCATCGCCGACCATCATGAGCGATTCGCTCTCGAGCGCGCGAATGGTTGTCACCTTCGACTGCGGGGTCTGATCGGCGAAGACCTCGCTGGGCTGGATGCCCACACTGCTTGCGATGGCCTCTGCCGCAGCGCGGCGATCCCCGGTAATGAGTGCGACCTTGCAGCCAAGCGCGCGAAGTTGGTTGATCGCAGTCGCCGACTGCGCGCGCACTTCGTCGGCGAGGTGCAGTCGGGCGATGAGTTTCCCATCGACCTCGAGCCGCGCTGACGCGGACTGGTCGCGAAACACGCGCAGGGTCTTTCCACCTATGTCGACCTGCACGCCAACACCTGGATGGGCGATGAAGTTCGTGGCCGGTGGAATGGTGATGCCGTCGCGCGCGGCCGCGGCGACAAGCGCCCGACCGATGGGATGCTCGCTCTTTGCTTCTGCCGCTGCGGCGAGTGCGAGAACCTGTGAGTCTGTCATCTGCGTGTCGATCACTTCGATCCGCTGCAGGATTGGCCGGCCAACTGTGATCGTGCCGGTCTTGTCGAAGGCGACGGTTCGTACCGAGGCAATCGATTGCAGGATCGCGGCGTTGCGAACAAGAAGCCCCCGGCGACTCGCCTCGCCCGTTCCGACTACGAGGGCCAGCGGTGTGGCGATTCCCAAAGCGCAAGGGCAGGAAATCACCAGCACTGTGACGGCCGTGACGACTGCAATTGGAAACGACGCGAACCACCACCATCCCAGAAAGGTTGCGAGCGCGATCGCGAACACGATGGGAACAAAGACTCGGCAGACCTGGTCCGCGATGCGTTGAATGGGAGCCTGGGAAATCTGCGCCGCGTAAACGATCTGTGCAATGCGGGCGATTGCGGATTCACTTCCCGCCGCCGTGGCCCGGACCGTGAGGGCACCATCGAGCGCGATCGTGCCGCCGCGCACCCCGTCGCCGACGCTGCGCGTGATCGGCAGCGGCTCTCCAGTCAAAGCACTCTCATCAACGCTCGCCCGACCCGCGGTGACAACACCATCAATCGGGATCCGACCACCAGGACGAACGGTCACGCTGTCACCACTGCGGATGTCGTGCGCTGAAACGATGGTGGTGGTGCCATCCGCAGCGATGCGCTCGGCAGTTTCTGGCTGCAACTGGAGCAGTTCATGCATTGCAAAACTCGCACGACTGGTGGCGCGAGACTCCAACCAGTGGCCGAAGCTAATGATTGCCAGCAGCGCAGTCGCCTCTGCGAAGTAAAGCGGTTCATCGAGCATGCGTCCGACGAAGACTTGTGCAATGAATGTCCACGCACTCAGCGCGTATGCCGCCGTCACGCCCACAACCACCAGCGTGTCCATGTTCGAGGTGCCGTGGCGCGCCGCTCGCCAGGCACTGGCGTAGAAGCCGCGGCCGGCGACGACAAGGGCCAGAGTGGATCCGCACAGCATGAGCCAGCCCATCGCCAAAGATTGATGCTCGCCGTGCGTGCCGGTCCAATGAAGGGTTTCGAGGATGATCCAGAGCACTCCAGCGACCAGCGCGCTTTGAGCCCATTGACGCAATCGAGCCTCTTGGCGCTGCTGCGCCACACTGTGAAGTTCTACAAGTTTGGCGAGCGGGTCAGGCGCGGCACCTTGCGTCTCGACCGCGCCGGGTTCGAATCCTGCGCTGCGGATCGCTGCGCGCAGGGCTTCGGGATCGATCTGCGAGCCAATGACCACGGCAACGCCCGATGCAAAGTCAACGCTCGCGGATTCGACTCCGGTGACATGCTCGATCTTGGCACGGGCGGATGCCGCACAGCCCGCGCAGTGCATTCCACCAACCGCGACAAGCAGTGGACTCTGGGCGAGATCCGTCGTCATCAGATCCGATCATAGTTATGGACGGCGCACGCGGTGAAGATTGCGGTGCGCCTGATAGCCTCGGTGAACATGGAAGCACTTACCTCAATGCTCGAGCAGTTTGTACGAGATGTGCCTGATTTCCCGCGCAAGGGAATCGTGTTCAAGGATGTCACGCCGCTGCTGGCGGATCCCGGGGCTCTGGCGATGGCCGTTGAGTTGATGGCAAATCCATGGCGCGGTGCGCGAATCGATGCGGTGGTTGGTGCCGAGAGTCGTGGATTCATTTTCGGTACTGCGGTCGCGCAGGCGCTGAATACCGGCTTCGTTCCAATGCGCAAGCCTGGCAAATTGCCGGCAGCAACTTTCAGTATTAAGTACGAACTGGAGTATGGCAGCGACGCGTTGCACGTCCATCAAGATGCGCTTGTTGCAGGAGCGCGGGTACTTGTGGTCGACGATTTGCTCGCCACGGGTGGCACAATGAGAGCATGTATCCAACTCGTGCGGATGACGGGAGCACTCCCCGTTGCAGCGAGTGTCTTTATCGAACTTCCTGCGCTGGGCGGCAGGGCCGCGCTCGCGCCGATGCCAGTACATAGTGTGCTGCGGTACTGACGGCGCACGCCGCGCGCCGTTACACTCACTCTCTCTGCGGGCGTAGCTCAGTTGGTAGAGCGTCAGCTTCCCAAGCTGAATGTCGAGGGTTCGAGTCCCTTTGCCCGCTTTGATGAATCGTGGCGTTGTGTAGGCACGACGGGCGCCGACTGTCGCCGACTGTCTCTGAGTGTCTATGTTTCAAGGCA
>SIAB01000002.1 GCA_009692015.1 Phycisphaerales bacterium | reverse complement strand
TCGGCTCCAAAGGCGGTCGCCGCGAGCGAGTCACCCTCGGGAGTTGTGGCGATCAGGAGCGCGTCCAGTCCCAGCGTCATTTCAGGATCGCGCCTTGAGTCTCCCAAGAATGCAGCGAGGTCCTCGACGCTGCCGAATGGTGGACCATCGCCTGCACCCGCTTGTTGCGCTGCGACTTCAGCGGGCGCTGCCGCAGACTCGTCAACAGGATCCGCCTGTGGCGTTGCCGTTGAACCGGCCGCTGCCGAAGTTGCGGGCCCATCGAAACTGGGCAGATGAATCGATTTCAGCGCGCGGTCGATACTCGCCGCGAGTGCTTGCTTGGAGGCGTTGTCACCCGAGCCATTTGCCAATGATTCTGCGAGTGTGCTGTAGGTATCGAGCGCCTCCTGCGTCGAAGCTTGGGCCTTGGCAAGCAAGTCCTTTGCTTGTGTCGAGAACTCCCTCTGCGACGGCGCGAAACTCGGGCTCGTTGCGATGGAATGGAGAAGGACTGCTTGCTGAAACTCTCCCTCACCCCGCAGCAGCAGCGCACGGGCGCGCACAGCGGCGATCTCAAATCGCGCGCCACCACCAGATCCACTTCGCCCGGCCGATGAACTGGCGGAATCAAAGTCGGCGAAGGCGCGCTCGTAGCAGCCGGTCAACTCGGCGCTCTCACCTGGGTTGGCAGAAGTTGTGAGTGTGAGTATCGATGCGCGCAGCGCCTCGCCGATCTCCCGCGCCTGCGTGGCGTTGGCATTCGCCGTGTTCGAGAACTGATCGAGCGCAGCGCGCACGCCTTGAATGACCTTGACGCGATTGTTTGCATCGTCAGCTGCGTTGGCCTGGATCCGCTGCCGTGATGCCAAGTGCGCTGCCGAAACTTCGGCTTGTGAGGCGAATGTTCTCTTGGCACGCGCCTCATCGCGCTTCTGACCAGCCTCTTCGGCGATACGGGTGATCTCACCGCGCGCCGCTTTCAATCCGCGCTGCCGGATCTCTTCGGCCTCTGCCGCAAGATTCTGGGCTTCACCGAGCGCCTGCTCGTTCGCAGTGCGCAGGGTTGCAACCTCGTCCGAGAGACTCTCAAGCTGCGTGGTCTGTTCGCTCTGCGCCGCGGTTGCTTCGGAAAGTGTTGGACTGAGCTGCTCTGATTCCTCCGAGAGTCCCGAGTCACTCTCCGACGCGACGAATGCCTCCAAGCCATCGAGCGCATTGAGAAGTCCGCTCGCGAGCATGCGGCTCGTTCGATTGGCACTCTCGAGTTGATCGGCCCTGCCAATCTCGAGGATTCCCGCCTGGGTCGAGGCTGTGGTCATGAGGCTGGCCGCGACCTGTCCTTGCGTGGCAGTCGCCCCGTTCAATCCCGCGAGTCCGGCCGATGCGGAGCGCAGTGACTCGGCAGCGGCAACGCGGTCGAGGCTGGCCCGGTGGGCGGCGACGGCGAGCGCTTCACCAGCCTGGCGAATCTTCAACTCAGTTTGGTCGCGCAGGGCGACCTTGGGATCCTCACAAGCAACGAGTATGAACGGCGTGCAGATCGGGAGAACGATGGAAAGAATGGAGCGGCGCATGGGTGATTTCGTGGTTGATCCGTGAGGCTACCCCAAGGCGCGCGCGCTGCACTAACGGGTTGGTTCCTGGGAGTCCCCCGGAGTGCCTGGCTGCGGTGCTCGCAGATCGGGCGGTTGGTAGTCGATGGGGTAGATCGGTCTTGGTTGATACATCGAAGCAATCCATTGCAGCGTCGCGCGCAACTTCTCAGGAGCAAGTTTGCGCCCAAAGACCGGCTTCCAACCCTTCACCGCGGGATGGGGAATCTCAGCCTCGTCAGTTGGAAGCGCATACTGGACGAGTATCGATCGGTTGGGGTCGGAAAAGTTGACCAGCGGGAGGTCCTGCGAACTTCCAAGCAGCAGGTTGAGGAGGTTGGTGTACCGCACCCGTTCATCGCTGCGCTCACCATTCGACAGAAAAAACTTTCCAGCATCGGCTCCGCCGTGGCAGCGACTCGTCGCGCAGTTGGCAAGGAGCCATCCGTCATGAACGGCTCCGCGGTACTTCACCAGCGTCGCTGGCTCGCTGGTGACCCGAATCTTTGGATAGAAATTGCGCGCCTTGAGTTCAAAGGCGAGTCGAACAATTTGCATCGGATCCCCCTCGAGCATGGCATTGCGCCCCGCAGCGTCAGGGGGCACCCGTGGGCTCGCGCTGAACTCTTCAAAGAGGGCCCGCGCGTCGCTCGGCTCGATGATGACCCGCGGTGGATTGTCGAAATCGATTTCGTAGACACGGATGAGGTTGACTTCGGCAGCGGTGAGCAGTCGCGTTGGCAGGGGGCGCGCGTCTGGCGGCGATTCGGTCTCGGGTGTCTTTCCCGACGCGTCACCACCTTGTGGCTTCTTGGCCGCCATCAGCGCGAGCTGCGCGTCCGCTCGGGCGAGGAGCGCGACCGCCTCTGGGAGTTTGGAATCAGCCACCAGCGGCAGCAGTTCCGCGCGCGCCTCGGTGTACTTGCGCTCGCTCATCAGCCAGTCGCACAGCGCGAGTCGTCGCGCCATGTCGTCGGGGTGGATGGATTCCTTTAGCGCCCGCAATCGTTCCTCGAATGTCCGCACCAGACCAACGCGATAAACCTCGGCACGGGGGATCGTCCGCTGTGACCGGCCGACGGCGTATCGCACGGCATCGAAATCATCGGCGAGTAGAGAGACTTGAATGGAGCTCCCGTCGCGGCGAAAAACAACCGCCTGCGTCGGGATTGTCACATCGAGCAGTTGAATGATGTCGAGCAGGTCATCCTTCTGGAAGTCGCGGCGCTTGCCCTCCCGCTCGATTGAGATCTGCTTTTCGTCTTCGTAGACAACCACGCCGCCAGCCTCATCCTTGCGATTGATCAGGAGGTGCACGCGGCGGGCCTTTGCCGCTTCTGGAGCCGCGGCTGGCGCACCCTGGGGTGGCAAAGCAGGTGGATCATCGGCGGTGAAGGCGCCGAAAAGAGCGGCGACGACCATGGCCCCAAGGAGGGTGACTAGGACTCTGGAGACTCGGCTCGAAGGGGTGGGCATTTCCAGCATCGAGTCTACGAGATAGCCTCAGCTCATTATGAAACTTGGCTTGATGTCCGCACTCTTTTCAGGGCGCACACTGGAAGAAGTTGTGCGGGTTTGTGCCGAGCAGGGACTCGGGGCGATCGAACTTCCAGTGGGTGGATACCCCGGGAAGCCATTCTTTGAGCCATCGCGTGTGCTCGCAGATCGTCGCCAGCAGGCGCGAATCAAGTCGCTCTTGAAGGATCACGGGCTCGAACTTTCCGCTCTCGCCGTGCACGGCAATCCTGTTCATCCCGATCGCGCGCTGGCGCGGATTCATCACGACGCGTATGTCGCGGCGGTCAAGTTGGCACCGAAACTTGGAACAGACATCGTCATTACTTTTTCGGGTTGCCCAGGTGGTTCCAAAGGCGACAAGACTCCAAACTGGGTGACCTGTCCCTGGCCCAATGACTTCAGCGAAATCCTTCGCTATCAATGGGAACAAGTGCTGGTGCCCTATTGGTCGGCGCAAGCGAAACTCTGCAAGAAGCATGGAGTTCGCACAGCGTGGGAGGGGCATCCAGGATTCTGTGCCTACAACCCGGCGACCATCATCGAACTTTCGCAGCGCGCCATGGCGGCGTCGGGGATCAAGGGCAAGCCGATTCTGGGCGCGAATCTCGATCCCTCGCACTTTTTCTGGCAGGGGATTGATCCCATTCTCAGCGCGCAGATGCTCGGTGAAGCCGGTCTTCTCTTCTATGTGCACGCCAAGGACACAGAACTCGACCGCCACGAGGGACCGCGCAACGGATATCTCGATGCCCGACCGTACGGCGCCCTGAATTCGCGTTCATGGAACTTTAGAACCTGTGGCGATGGTCACGGGTATGAATTCTGGAAGCCATTCGTGTCGATGCTCCGCCGTCAGGGGTACGACCATGTGCTTTCGATCGAGCACGAAGATGCGCTGCTGAGTGTCGACGAGGGATTCCGTCGCGCGGTTCGCTTTCTCAAAGAGGCGATTATCGCAGAGCCGCCGGCGAAACCGTGGTGGACCTGATTACTCGGCCGGAAGCGGCGTGATTTCAATATCTTTGGATCGGCTGACCACCACGGTCCAAGTGATGGTGGTGCCATCACTGCCCGTCGGAGTCGGGGCGATCGCCAGATCCCAGCGCAGAATTCCCTGCGGCAGTTGTGTCGCTACATAATCCGCATTGGTCGAGAGCGGGGCGCTGTTGTTCGGAACCGTCACTTCGACCTTATCGCTTCGACTGACTGGACGGCGATCGAAAAGTTCGACGAGGACAGACCGGCCCGTGCCGTTGGAAATCGTGACGCGGTAATCACTCAAGGTGTCGAGTCCTCCCCCAAAGAGCCCAGACTGACGATCGGCGCGCTGCACGAGTTCGCGGCGGGCAGAGATCGCCGGATCCGCGCCGAAGAATGCCGCAAATTCCTGATTCGGTGCCGCGCCAAGAAAGGGCGACGCGCCGACATAGTCCGATCCAACAAACACCGATGCCCTTCCAGGCAGCAATTGAAACGCACTCGTGTTCTTCAGCGTGGCGCGCAGAAAGGCCCCATCGCTCGCGACGGGTTGCACTTGATAGGCGAACTTTGCTGGAGCCTCAAACGATGCGATGCGCGCCCGGCGGCGAACCTGACTGTCGCTCTCTGCATCGAAGGGGAGTGCGATGGTGTATGTCACGCTGGGACCGGTTCCACCGACGACGGCATCTCCGCTCAATTCTTTGGCAAGCGACTTTCGCTTCTCGCCCAAGGCGACCTCAGCATCAGCCCGCTCCGCCTCAAATCCAACCTTGTCCATGGCCTCGCTTGCGGGGGCGGCTGTGACATAGAGCGCAGGCGCTAACTCGCCCGCGGATCGAGCCCGGTCCATCGGCACAAAGACATTCACGAACCAGGGCTTGACCGCACCTGGATTCGCGGCCCGTGATGGCCGCGCCGTCGAGAGAGAGAGTCGCACACCCTTCCAATCCTCGCCTGAACTCTGAACAACGAGCGCATCGAATTCGATGCCCATCGATCCGCGATCCGGCGCGGCGCGCAGGGCATAGACCGGCTCCCAACTCGCATCGGTCACGAGATAGGACAATCGAATGTCGATGCTCTCATCGGTCGTCATGGCCAGCAATACTTCTGCGAACTGAATGGTGCTGCCTTGACCGCCGATGGCACTGCGCCTCTGTTGTGCTGCACGCAGGTCCTTGTTGAGGAGTTCGATTCGTTCATTGGCCGTTCGGCTCGAAGCAAAGATGCGCGCCCGCTGTGCCGCCATCCAAGTGAGTTGCGCGTCGAGGCTCGCCAGATCCAATTTCGTCGTGCCGGCGTCTTTCGTGGCATCGGTCCCGGTTCGAACCCCGACCGATTCAACGACCTTGATCTCGCTCTGGAAGCCGGCGAGTTGGTCTGCCGCTGCCGCGAGGTCTTGGGTGATTCGACGAATCTCTCCGTCGATCGCCACGGCCTCGGGAGTGGATGCTGCGTCGGGCACCGGACGGGAGAAGAAGTCGACTGAAAGGATTCGTCCCGCGCTGCTCTTGGCTTCGAGCGTGTCGGACTGAATGGTCGCCGGCAGATTGTCGAAGCGAAGTTTCCAGAGTCCAGGGGTGAACGATGCCCTTTCAGTTCGGGTGATTGCGGCGCGACCTTGGTAGAGCACCACCGACTCGATCTTGGTGTTCATCATCCGCTCTTGGGGAATGTTTGGATCGACCCCGGCGTCAGTGTCTTGCGCCTGAGCCAGTGGTGCGAGTCCAATCCAGACGACGACAAGTGCTGCAAAGTATCGCTTCATGTCTCACCCTCCAGAAGTGCCGCCCGGGTTCCAGCGCGTTCCAAGAGTGCCGCGATCCGTTCGCTATGTGGCAGTTTGCTCGCCCGCACCTCGCTGATTAGAGCTTGAATGTCGCGTTCCTTCAGCAGGTATTCCAGAGAAATCTGGGCGATCGCGCTCCCATCCATCGTTGCAAAGAAGTCGATCCCTTCGCGGTAGACGATTCGGCTCGCAACGCCCTTTGCCACAACCCACTCGAGATACGGAGCAGGGAGTTCCTTGAAAATTCGCTCCGAGACAGCCGCTGTCAAGGCAGCCGGCAGGTGATGCAGAATGACTGCGCGGAAGAGTTCAGGGTGCGCGCTTTTCCAACTCGAAACCGCAGGTTGAATCGCATCGGCCGCGGCATTGATTGCCCGTGAAAGTCGCGTCGATAATTCTGGAAGCGGAATCGACGGGTGGCGCCGCCCCTCGGCGAGCAGGATCACTGCCTCTTGGCGGGCCGCGTCGCGCAATTTCTCCAAGACCTGGGCCACAAACTGCGGCTTGATCTTCAGGAACTGCTCTTCATTCAGCAGCATGCTCTCGGCGATCTCAAAGCTGGAGCACATCACGCCGCACTTGTTTGCGCTGGAATCCTTGATGATCAGTGTGCCGACCTTGGCGAGTTCCACCCGCGCCTCGGGGGTGAGAAAGAGATTCGCTCCCTCAACGATCAAGGGACTCGATGGCTTGCCGTTTGGAAGCAGGAAGTCTCTCCAATTGCGATCGTTGATCGTCGCCGGTCTTCCGCCGCCTGGGATGAATGCATCGGTCGCCAGTCGATTGTGCAGCGAGTTGCGCAACTGAACCCCGGCTGGTGTGTCTGCCTTGACGATGCGTCCCTTCGCAGAGAGGCACTTGGGATTGAAGTGGCTCATCGCCAGCCCAGCGTGGAAGAGTCGCTGAAGTTCGGCGTGATCAAGCCCTTCTGGATCCTCGCCCACGCCACTGCCGTCAGCAACACCAACGATGCAGGCATGCGCGCCGTAGTCGCGGTGCAGAATGCACATCATGTTGCCTGCCACATCGCCATCTGGACCGCCAGTGATCTTGACGGTGAAGCGCTGCTTGGTTGGGTCGATCCCTTGGGCGAGCAGGGCAATGCGAAGAAAGACATTCACTCCCTCACTGGTGACGCCATACTCCTTGTGATTGATGCCGCCGTTTGGCTTCGAGCTCATAAAGGCGTTCGCAAGTGGGTACTTGCGGGCAGCGGCATGCGAGACGATCCATTCGATATGCATCGGGGTGATGTTCTCGTCTGGTCCGAGGAAGATGAACTCATCGCGACCGAGACGATCGACCACGCGCGCGCGGGTGGCTGGATCAGGGGTGATGAGGTCGAGGATGCCATCCACGAATGCCTTCACGCATCGATTGGTTTCAGCTGGTGGTTCGAGCACGATCGCCGCCTTCGCACCGCCCTCGGGGATGTCTTTGTTCTTGAGTTGTTGGGCGAACGCCAGGGCATACACCTCATCGAAGAGCCGTTCCGATTCGCGCTCGAAGAGGATGGCGCTGGCAGGCTTGACCACGCGCAGGCCGCCGCGGGCGATCTCCTTGAAACGGACATGGAATCCATGAAATCCCCGGCCGTTCACAAAGAAAACGCCAAAGGGCGTTTCGGGTCGCGTGGGTCCGACCAAAAGTGCGGGATCGAGCCGCACGGCGAAGGAGAATCGCCCCGGGACATAGAAGTTCGTTCGGCGCACGGCGCGCACGGCTTGCAGGAACGCGCCAAAAACTGCGGCAGCGTCGTCGGTGTCTGTGAGTCCGGTGATTTGTACCGCGAGCGCGGCGGCCTGCGACTCGTAGGCCATGTCGGAGAGCGGATTCTCTGGATTGAAACGCGCGGTAAAGAGTTCGAGGATGGGGCGCGTCAGTCCCACGCGACCCTCCAGCGCCGCCGTCACGCGGTCGCGACTGAAGGCCAGCGGATCGGTCGGAACAAGCATGTGCCGAATCAGATCGGCGAAAGCGCCGATGAGTTCCCCTTCGATGAGGGTGAACTCGGGGCGACGAACCAGCAAATCGATGGCGCGGAAGTCAAGCCACTTTGTTCGCAGCAGTTCATTCTCGACGGTCGCCCAGCGCGGGTCGGTTGATCGAATCGGCTTGCGATCGGTCCACTGGGCGATGAATCCAATGATGGTCACCGAGCCGTGCGGAGCATCTTGGACGACATCCATGTGCGCGCGGGTAATGCTGATGCCGTGACGGGTGAGCATGCGCGCTGCTCGCTCGAGCGTCGTTCTGGTTCGTGCATTCGAGATGGCAATCGTGATCCGGCTCATGGAGGGATCGGACTCGGGCTCGAGCCCCACGATCGGCCGGTCCGTGCCAGTAATCTTGCGAAAGAGCTCGAAGTGACGGCAGATCCGCAGGGGGGTCAGGGTCAGCAAGTTCCGCGCCGAGAATCCCGAAAGAAACCGGCGCATATCGTCGGCGGAGATTCCCGGCTGATCGCGACGGGCGTATTCCAATGCCGCCTCGGCCGCGCTGGCCTGCGCTGGGTTTGCTGGATCAAAGGGTTCCTGCTCGCCAAACTCGAAAGTATCGATCACGATCGAACCATCCTTCGAAGTGTGGATTTTGGCGGCACGCAGCGATGCATCCATCGGAAGATCCCGAACGATGTCCGCGAGAACGCCGGGGCGATTCCCGCCACGAATCGCAGTGATCGAGTTGCCGTCCGTGCCCTTGAGCATCACATCGACCGGCCGTCCCGAGGCACGGGCAGCAAGGATCGATCGAAGATGCTCGCGCTGGGCATCGTGCGTCGTGTCTTGGAAGTACATCGTGGGCATGTTTTCGAGAAACCACGGCACGACTTCGGAGGCCGTGGCACGAAACTCGGCGGAGAGCTCCTCGAGCAGTCCCTCGGTAACTGAGCTCTGGCCGCTGGCGCCGGTTGATCGCATGGAGGTCATCCCGTAAAACTACCCGCTCGGCGCAGTCGAGGTGTCCGAAAGCAAGCATGGCAACCCTCATTATTGGAAATTTCGATGGAGTCCATCTTGGACATCAAGGACTTATTGGCTGCGCGCGCGAAATTTCGCCCGCAAGTGAAGTGGTGGCGGTGACATTCGACACCCACCCCGCGACCCTGACGCGCAACGATGCACCCCCCCGATTGACGAGCAACGCAGAGCGCGAGAAATTGTTGATCGCCGCGGGAGTGAGCCGCGTGGAGTCGCTCGAAACAACCGAGGCGCTGCTGCGATTGACGCCTGAGGAGTTTGTGGCGTTCTTGAAGACCAAGTTCAGCATCACAACCGTTGTCGAGGGGGCGGACTTTCGCTTTGGTCGTGGTCGCCGCGGTGATGTGAACACCTTGCGAGCGATCGGCGAGCGCGAAAAGTTCAGGACCGTTGTCGCCAAGGAAGTTGATGTCGCTCTGCAGGATGGCACCTTGGTTTCGGCGCGCAGCTCGATGGTTCGCTGGCTCCTCGCACAGGGGCGCGTGGCGGATGCGAGCCGGGTGCTGGGTCGTCCGCACCGCGTGACAGGGAGGGTCGTTGCTGGGCAACGGCGGGGTCGCGAGCTTGGCTATCCAACTGCCAATGTTGCCCACTGCGATGTGGTCCTGCCCGCCGATGGCATTTATGCGGTTGGTGTCGAAGATGCGCAGGGACGACTATTCAAGGGAGCCGCAAGCCTGGGCTCGAATCCGACATTCGGTGACTGCCCGCGTACCCTTGAGGTTCATATCCTTCAGATGCCACACGACAGCGACATGTACGGCCAACCCATTTCGATTTTCTTTCACCGCTGGCTACGTGGAATGATGCGATTCGATTCCACGGAAGTGCTGATTGCCCAGATTGCCCGGGATTGCGCTCAGGTGGTGGCATGAGCGCCTACTGCTCGAACTCCGATCTCCCAGCAGTCGCCGCCCGACTTCGGGCTGCAAAGCACCTGACAATTGTGAGTCATGCCAAACCAGATGGCGATGCAGCGGGATCGGTTCTGGCACTCGCTCGGGCGCTGCGTTCGAGCGGCAAACGCGTGGACGCCTTCTTTTCAGGGGTTGTTGATCCAAACATTCTGGCGCTGGCGCAGCCGGGCGAAGTGTTGCTTGCTCCCCAGACGATGCCAAGTGCCCAGAGCGATTTGGTTGTGATCGTTGACACCGGGGCATGGAGTCAGCTCGAACCGCTCCAGGAATATCTACGGTCAATGGTTGGACGGATCGTCGGTCTCGATCACCACGCCCGCGGAGACGCAATTGCCGATCAACGGGTGGTCGACTGTTCGATGGCCTCGGCGACGCAACTCGTTGTGCAGTTGATCGATCTGTTGGGAGTTCCACTGGTCGTAGCGGGATCGCCCTGCAAGTATTCGATCGCCGAGGCTCTCTTCGTCGGCTTGGCTACCGATACCGGTTGGTTTCGATTCGCCAGCGCTGATGGGCGCGTCTTTGCGCTTGCTTCTCGGCTCTTGGAATGCGGTGTTGACAAGATCGCCCTCTACCAACTGCTCGAAGAGAATGGGCGACCGGTGCGCCTCGCTGCGATGGCCCGGGCGCTGAGTTCGCTCTCCTATTTCCTGGAGGGTCGAATCGCGCTGATGACGGTCTCATTCGACGACTGCCAGAATTCTGGCGCGAAATCAGAGGATGTTGGTGGGCTCGTCAACGTGCCGCTGACGATCGGGTCGATCAAGATGTCAGTGGTTCTCACCGAGGCTGAGGCTGGCGTGACCAAGGCGAGCTTCCGAAGCAAGAACAATTCAGAGGGCGTCGCCGAATTCGATGTCAACAGCTTTGCGGCGCGATTTGGCGGGGGTGGGCATGTGCTCGCAGCGGGAGCGAAGTTCAACATGCCATTGGCAGAAGCCCGCGCGAAACTTGAACACGAGTTCGAATCACTTGGAGCAGTGACGCGATGATGCGTCGCCGTGGGCGAGAGTTGGCGCGGTGGTGCGCAGGCGCACTCCTCATGGGATCGCTCGCCTGGCTCGCCGCATGTGACTCGCGAGCCGCGACACCCAGCGTGACCACGGTGGCCTTGGAGGTCCAAGGCATGCACTGCGGTGGCTGCGTTGCGGCGATCAGAACAGATGTCCTCGCCGTGGCAGGCGTGACCAATGTTGAAGTCTCGCTTGAGAATCACAGCGCGGTTGTGACGGCCACGAGTCCTGAGTCCGCGGCGAAGGCAGAGTCTGCGATCCGCAGCTTGGGCTACATCGTCAAGGTGAACCCGAACCAGAAATAGCCGAATTGTGGCGAGTTTGTGGGGGTCGCCCCAACAGCCGGGGAAATGTCCGCAGCGCTGCGGGGAGCAATACGACCGAACTGACGAGGCAGGCAGTGCTACCGATCAACATGACCCAGCCCAGACTTTGAAGTCCGCGGTGCGCTGCAAAGAGCAGCGTGCCAAAGCCAACCCCAGTTGTCACGGCGCTGAGTACCACCGCACGCGTTGTCCATCCGAACGAACGCGCGCCACCACCCTCGCGGGCGCGGTGCATCACATGAACCGAACTGTCGATCCCGAATCCAAGGAGCATGGGCACGCCGAAAAAATTAGCGAGGTTGAGCGAGACGCCGATGAGCGCGAGGAGCCCGAGCGTCCATCCCATGCCAACCACCAGGCACACCAGGCAAGCACCCGTTGCCACGAATGAGCGCAGGTCGATGAGCACCAGGATGGCGATGACCACCAGCGACCAAGTCGACATCACCACAAATGCATCGCGCATATCGATCACCGACTCATAGACAGTCATGGGTACACCGGTCGCACTGGGATCGATTGCCCGCAGCGCGGCCACGAAATCCGCGAGTGGTGCAAACTCCCAGAGGTCCTCCTTGGGAAAGATGGAGACCAGCATCCCGCCCCGCGGCGAGACAAGTCGATCGCGCAGCGCGTCCGGAAGACTCTCGCGAAGGGTGGATCGCGCGCCGACTCCGATTTGCACCAGTGCGGCGCGCGTGCGGGTGACCGCGGTGTCGGCCCGGATTTCGGCAGCCTCGCGCGCTGCGGGATTCTCGAGCTGCGCTGCAAGCGAAGTGAGCGCGCTGGAGATGGTGCGCAGCGGCGCGAGTTCTTGGCTCGACTGGGTGAGCGAAGCGAGGGCGATCAATTCATGAAGTCGCGCGCTGGCGAGCGCGACGCCCGGCGCGGTTAGTGTCTGCGGGGGGGCGCCCTGGGTCTGTGGTGTCGGGTTCGACCCCAGAGCGATCGCCCCGGCGATCGACTCGCGAAGTGCAGCGCGCTCGGCAGTGTCGGGCTTCACCAGATCGAGCACGCTCTGCACCTCTGCGATCAGTGGTTCAGCATTGGCGCGGTCGGTGACCCGTTTGATCTCATCATCGCTTCGACAGATCACCGCACCGAACCACGATGCGCTCACCGAGTCGTCAAGAATGCGGTGTTCCCACTCGATCGAATCGAGCCCATCGGCCTGCAGCCGAAGCAAATTGGTCTCGAAGTGCAAGAGTGGAATGACCGCGCACAGCGCGAGCGAAACAATGGCGCTGATCAACAGGATCGGCTTGTCGCGCTTGGGCGCGGTCGAGCCAAAGGGCCGCCCGACGATTCCGGCGCGATCGACGGGCATGAATCTTCCCGCGTGCTCTGCGGCATGATCGATCGAGTCGGCGGGCACGCCACGGCGAATCCATCGTCGTTCACGCCACCCATCCACGACCACGATGAGTGCGGGCAGGGCGATGGTCAACGCGAGCGCGCAGGCGATCAGCCCCGTTCCTGCGATGATTCCAAGTTCGCGCAGTCCGCCAAATTCTGTGCCGAGAGCCAGAAAGAAGACCGCAGCACTGGTGAGCGCGCCGACCCATGTTGGAATCGTGTTCACAACAACGGCAGCACGCATCGCCGGAATGGTTGGAAGTCGCTGACGAAACTCGGTGTAGCGGGCGATCATGTGGATGCCATAGTCCACCCCGGCGCTGACCAGTACGAGCATGAACACCAGACTCAGCAAGTTCAGTCGTCCGATCAACAGCGCGGCAGCTCCGTATGTGCAGGCGAATGCCAGCAGAAGCATCACCGAAGCGAGCAGGGGACGAATGATGCTGCCAACGGTCCACATGGTCATGAGGGCAACCAGCGCGCCTGCCACCAGAGTTCCGCGGGTCATGTCGTCGTTCGTGGTCCGAAGTTCATCCGCTTGCAGAACGGGTTTCCCTGTGAGTCCAATCTCCACACGGGGATGGTCGCGCGCGACCGCCGCGATCACACCGCGAATGTCAGCGAGGATCGGCTCGATCGTTGCGAGTGATCCGAAGTCCTTGCGCGGCAAGATGGTGATGAAGTACATCGATCCGCTCGACGAGACCAGATATTCACGCTGGCGCTCTCCTGCGAGATCGAAGTCATCGTTGGGTTGTGCGCTGATGCACCGCAGGAGGAACGCGGCGCCCGCACCGAGTCGCTCGCGATCTGCAGCGTTCATGCCACCTCCTTCCCGCAGAAGGCGCGCGAGTCGTTCCGTCGCTGTGGCGACCAACGCGCTTGCATTCGGCGGGGAATCCTGCGAGATCCCCAGCGCGGCTATCCCATCCGACGCACCTGCGAGTTCGCGCAGTTCATCGGTCGACATCGCCCGCGGTGCGAGTCGCCACTGCTCATCTGGCTCGATCGAGCCATGGATTCCAGCAATGTTTGGAAGGGCACGAAGCTTGACGCAGAGGGCATCGATCGCCGCCTTGGCCGCAGCGGGATCGCCCATTGAATCGACGGCGACAACGAGATACTCGAGATCGCCGAATTCATCCATGAATTCCTGGTAGCTGCGCATGAATTCCCGGTCGGGGCTGATGAGCGAATCGGTGTTGGCATCGAGCGTCAGATTCGAAGCCGCATACCACGCGCTCACTGCAGAAAGAAGAACCGCGGCCAGCAGTACTTTCAGCGGCGAGCCCGTGATCAGCTCTGCACACCAAGCGAGAGCCGCGGTGCGCCAACCACCCGTCGCGCCGCGCTCGTCTTCAGTCTGGTCTGCCATATGCGTCCAAAGTCGTGGCGATCACACCCGTGACGGGGTGCCAAGTGCATTGCCTGCCATACGCCGCAGCACGGCCCACCCAGGCCCCGGGAAGCGGTGGAGTCCAATCATCGTCTGCTCAAATGCGCTGAGAAAGTACGCACCGTCGTCGGACGAAAGCGCCAATGGCGGGGTCAATTTGAGCACCGGCATCGCATGACCCGCCACTTGCGAAAGAATGCGATGCTCTGCCATCAAGGGCATGGTGATCGCCTGCGTGAAGAGATTCGCATCGAGGGCGTGAACCATTCGCCACGCCACCCCGAGGGCGAGACTCCTCGGCTTGTGAAATTCGATCCCCAACATCAGTCCGCGCTGCCGCACTGCACCCATCAATTCGAAGCGGGCCATCATCGACTCCAAAGCAACTCGCAACTGCGCGCCAGACTCGATGGCGCGCTCAGCGAGTCGTTCCTCGTCATAGACGGAGAGAACCGCCAGCCCAGCAACCATCGCCAGCCCTCCCATATGAAAGGTCGATGAATGAACGATCGCCCGGTCGAGGCGCGAGAAAACTTTCTCCCAAATGTCCGTGCGGCAAAGCACCGCGCCAACCGGTACATACCCGCCCGAGAGTGCCTTGCTCATGACCACCATGTCTGCCTCGACGGCACCCTCTTGGTCGATCGCCAGGAAAGTTCCCGTTCGGCCAACACCCGTCTGCACTTCGTCGACGATGAAGAGGGCACCGTGCTTGTGGCAGAGTTGCGAGGCCTCGGCGAGGAACCCAGCGGCGTGAAAGTGCACACCCTTGCCGGCAATCGGTTCAACCACAAATCCTGCCACATCGCCGCGGGCAAGTTCACGCTCGAGTGCGGCGAGATCACCAAATGGCACCGCGCGAAACTCGCTAGGAAACGGCTCGAATCCCTCGCGAAAACTCGCGCAGCCATTCATGGCCAGCGCGCCCGTTGAGAGTCCGTGGAACGCACTATGCTCGGAAAGCATCACCGGGCGTTTCGTCGCGCAGCGCGCAAACTTGATGGCGGCCTCGATCCCCTCTGTTCCAGAATTCGTGAAGAACACGCGGTCGAGATCGCGGCCAACGCGTTTCTTCAGCTCTTTGGCAAGAGCCCCAGCAAGCACGGGCGTCTCGAACTGCACCATCGAGGGAGCGTTCGATTCGAGATAATCGATGAGCGCCTTGCGAACCACAGGATGGTTGCGGCCCACATTGCAAACCGCGTAACCACCGATCAGATCGAGGTATCGATTCCCGTGCGCGTCCCAGAGGTACGCACCCTCGGCGCGGACATAGGCGCGGTCGTAGCCGATGAGCTTGAGTGCTTGTCCCCACTTTGGATTGACATGTTCATTGAAGATCGTCGCACCAGCACCGCGGTGCTGGTCCAAGAGTGCTGCGAGATCAAAGGGCATTTGAGTTTGCGCAAGCCGCCTCAGTCGAAGGGCTGGGGAGCGCTCCTGCGACAAGAATGTGCCGCCCGCCAACGAAAACATCAGTCGCGCGCCCCCGGACTTGCCAGCCATCGAAGGGGCAATTGCGACTCTTGGAATGGAACGACTTCGAATCGATCTTCCATGCCGCGCTGGGATCAATCACCGTGATATCCGCGGGTAATCCGCGGTCCAGCCGTCCATGTCCCAGTGCGTCGATCCCCAAGAGCCGCGCCGGCTCGATCGTCAAGAGCGCGATGAGGCGAGCCCAGGTGATGGCATCACTCTCGACCAGAGCCTTGGCATAGAGGGCAAGTGCACACTCGAGGCCGATCACTCCGAAAGGGGCCGCGGTGAAGTCGCGTGCCTTCTCCGAAGCAGTGTGCGGCGCGTGGTCCGTGGCGAGCACCGTGATCGTTCCATCCACGATGCCTTCGATGATCGCGTGAATGTCAGCGTCTGTTCGCAGCGGAGGATTGACCTTGGCCAGCGTGTTGTAGCCCGCACACATGTCCTCTGTCAGGAGCAGGTGATGCGGGGATGCCTCGGCCGTCACTGGTTGCTGTTCGGCGCGCGCGCGACGCACGATCTCGACACTTCCAGCCGTGGTGAGATGCTGAATGTGATAGCGACATTGATGTCCGCGATTCAAGCGGATGTCGCGCTCAATTATCACTTCTTCGGCAACGGCCGGCCATCCGCCGAGCCCCAGCCGCGCGCTCACCACCCCGGCATTCATCACGCCACCCACCGTGAGCGTTGGTTCCTGGCAGTGCTGCATGAACACTCGGTCGAGCGAAGCACAGACCGCCAGCACTTTGCCCATCATTCCAGCACTGGCGATGCAATCGCCGTCATCCGTGAATGCCACGGCACCGACCTGCGCCATTGCGCCCATTGGTGCGAGTTGTTCTCCCGCGCGACCGACGGTTGCGGCGCCGGCCACGAATACCCGTGCCTTCTGGCTCGCGCGCGCACGCATCTGAATGAACTCAACCGTGCTCGGCAGATCGATGGCAGGGGTGGTGTTCGGCATGCAACAGACGCTGGTGAATCCACCGGCGATCGCAGCCGCTGCGCCTGTGGCGATGGTCTCCTTGTCCTCGGACCCCGGCTCGCGCAGATGCACATGCGGGTCGATCAAGCCTGGAACTACGAGTCGACCCTCGCAGTCGATGGTTGTCGCGCCGGGCGGCGCTGTCAGTTCACGGGGAGTCGTGGAGATCGCAGCGACGAGTCCCCCAGAAATCAAGACGTCCGCAGTGGAATCAAATCCGCGCGCTGGGTCGATGACCCGACCGCCACGAAGTAGGAAGGCGCTTTCCACGACAATTCAATAGTAGCGAATCGCAATTCAACTGCGAAGTGTCAGCCGCAGCCTGGCTATGCCAAGCGGCAGCGCCACGAAAAACCGCAGAACCCGATTTGGTCGGGCTCTGCGGCTTATTCATTCAAGCGTTTCGAGACTCGAATCAGCCGTTGGTCTTGCCGGACATTGGGCAACCGGTTGCTGACTTGCTGCAGCCACTCTTGACTCCACAATCAGTCTTGACTCCGCTGACAGCGCCTGGCGATGCTGCGGCGTCGGCGGCTGGTGCAGCGGCCTTGTCGCAAGTCGCTGCCTTGTTTTCCTTGCAGCATGCAGCTGCGGCCTTGGTGGCGCAACATGCCTTGCCACTGACCGCACCAGGAGCAGCAGTGTCCTTGTTGGTGTTGCAAGCAGCGAGTGAGAGGAGGAGAGCACTACCGACGATGAGTGTGAAACGCTTCATAATTGAGACTCCTGATAAAAGTGTGAAGATCGAAAACGACAGGACAAAGTATATCGGTCAAATGGTGGCGGTTCACTACGATTACCGAAAATGGACGGGAATTTGATTGAGCGACTGCTGAAGAGGGCACGGGACCTGCCGTCGGTGCCCGGCGTGTATCTCATGAAAGATGGACAAGATCGGGTTCTTTATGTCGGCAAGGCGATCTGCCTGCCCGATCGGGTGAGTTCGTACTTCCTGCCGAGCACCGACCTCGGAGAGCGAAAGCAGCCCCTGATCGCGCTCATTCAGGAGATCGAGGTCATCCCCTGCGAGAGTGAATGGGAAGCGCTCCTGATGGAGGCTCGCCTCGTGAAGGACCTGCAGCCGCGCTTCAACGAGGCACTCCTCGACGGCAAGAGCTTTCCCTATCTCGCGGTCACGATGCGCGATGAATTTCCTGGCGTCTTCGTCACCCGTGATCCGCAGGAGGAACGATTTCGTGGCGCGCGCCTCTTTGGTCCATTTGTGAGTGGCGGTTCGCTTCGCCATGCGATCCAAATACTTCAACGGGTCTTTCAGTATCGCACCTGCGAACTCACCATTCGATCCGATGATCCGCACAATCGGACCTTCCGGCCCTGCTTGTTGCATTCGATTGGTCAGTGCACTGCCCCCTGCGCCAACCGCGTGACCCCAGTGCGATACAGAGAAGACATCGATCGGTTTCTTCGCTGCCTTTCGAGCAAGCGCAGCGTGATGCTGCGCGAGATGCGCGCTGAGATGGAGGGTGCATCAGACTCGAGGAACTTCGAGCGCGCCGCGATCCTGCGCGATCAGGTTCGCTCGATCGAGCGACTCGACGAGCGGGAACGGCGCGGTAGTGTGGGGGAGTTCGATTGGCAACCCGAAGTGACATCGTTCATCCAGAGTCCGCTGGCGGGGTTGGCAGCGCTGCAGAAGGCCCTGGGGTCAGAGACGCCCATTCGCTGCCTCGAGGCAATCGACATTGCGCATCTTGCTGGCGATGAAACCGTGGGGAGCAAGGTCTGTTTCATCGATGGTCGGCCATTCAAGGATGGATACCGTCGCTATCGAATTCACACGGCAACCAATGATGATTTTATGGCGATTCGCGAAGTGGTCTCGCGGCGGTATCGCGATGCGGGCGCGGGGCAGGAGTTGTATCCCGACCTCATCCTCATCGATGGTGGAGTTGGGCAACTGAGCGCAGCGCATGATGCGTTCATGACCCTGAGCGTCAAGCCGCCGCTTGTGATTGGGCTGGCGAAGAAGGAAGAACTCATCTATCGCCATGGAGTTGCCCAGCCACTGAGACTCGCGCGGACGAATCCGGCGCTCAAGCTCTGCCAGGCAATTCGAGATGAGGCGCACCGATTCGCACAGCACTATCACCACATCCTGAGATCCAAGCGGATGCTGCCGGAGTGAGGGAGCCATCGGAATTGCGAGTTCCGCGGCGATGGCGCAAGTGCGATCTTGCGACATAAATCCCATCGCTGCGGTGAGATAGTGCGGTTCAACAGTCGTTTTCTACCGCAGTGAGGGAAACTTGGAGCCCAGCGGCTCAGACTTGTGCAAGAGTCCTTCTCGTGTTGTACCCCCCGGGTACGGGCAGAATCTGCTGGTGGGAGCGATGGTTGTGCTCGGAAGCCAGCCGGAACCCACAAGTCCGATCCGGTGTTCTGCAGAGTTTTTCACCGTCCCGCTACGCCGGGTTCGCTAGCGCGTCGGGCGGAAGATCTTCTTGTGCGCCGGACTGCGGTGGAACTGCTGGGATCGCAGGCTTTGGAATCTCGCGCTGCAAGAGTTCAGAAACGGATGGTCGGTCGATCACCTCGCCGCGCATGATGCGATCCACTTCATCTTTCGAGAGCGTTTCAACGCTGAGCAGCGATTCAGCCACTGCGGCAATCTTCGTCCAGTTGTCGTTGATCATCTGGGTCGCTTCTGCGTAGGCCGCATCGATGAGTTGGCGAACTTCTTCGTCGATCACCCGCGCTGTTTCGGGTGAGTAGTCCTTGTCGGGGATGAACGATTCGCGGTCATCTGCCGATGCGTAATTCACAAATCCGAGTCGATCGGACATTCCCCACTGCAAGACCATGGTGCGGGCATACGAGGTAACCATTCGAATATCCATCGAGGCGCCGCTCGAAATGTCCGAAGTCTTGCGCTGCTCTGCGATGCGCCCGCCACAGAGAACGCGCATCGTGGCCAGCAGATGTCGGCGCGAATACCCATAGCGATCCTTCTCAGGGAGGGTGAATGTCGCGCCCATCGCCTGACCGCGCGGAATGATCGTGACCTTGTGCAGGGGGTCTGCATCGGCCAGCAGCACCTGCAGGACTGCATGCCCGGCCTCGTGATAGGCCGTCGCCACCCGTTCTTCCTGTTCGATCTTGCGACTCTTGTTGGCTCGCCCCCATCGAACCTTGTCCCGGGCCTCTTCGAGATCGCTCAGCTCGACGAAGTCCTTCTCCGCCATCGTGGCAATGATCGCGGCTTCATTGATGAGCGCCGCGAGATCCGCGCCAGAAAACATGGGCGTTCCGCGGGCCACCCGCTCGAGATCGACATCGGGGCTCATCTTCACCTTGCGGGCATGCACAGCAAGAATCTGTCTTCGACCGCGCAGGTCGGGCAGGGGCACAGTGACTTGGCGATCGAAACGACCGGGACGGGTGAGCGCCGGATCGAGCACATCAGGACGATTCGTCGCCGCGATCACGATGATCTGGTCATTGGCCTCGAATCCATCCATTTCAACAAGGATGGCGTTGAGTGTTTGCTCGCGTTCGTCGTGGCCGCCCGAGGAAAAACCGCCGCCGCGTCGGCGGCCGACGGCATCGATCTCATCCAGGAAGATGATGCAAGGCGAGTTGTCCTTGGCCTGCTTGAAGAGATCGCGCACCCGGCTTGCGCCCACGCCAACGAACATTTCGACGAAGTCCGATCCAGAGATGGAGAAGAAGGGGACATCCGCTTCGCCAGCGATCGCCTTGGCAAGCAGGGTCTTGCCGCATCCAGGCTGCCCCGAGAGCAGAACGCCACGGGGGATTCGTCCCCCCAACTTGCTGAAGCGCTTGGGGTTCTTCAGAAACTCGACGATTTCCTGAACTTCTTCCTTGGCTTCCTCGACGCCGGCCACATCGGCGAATGTGATCTTGACATTCTCCTTGTTGGTTACCCGGTGACGACTCTTGCCGAACGAACCGAGCATTCCCCCGGGACCGCCACCCGAGGCATTGCGCATTCCCCGAGCGATCAAGAACCAAAGCACCGCGAGAATGAGAAGTGTTGGTACCAGGGTCAAGAGCAACTGCACGAAGACGCTCTGGCCGACCTGCTCCTGCCACTTCACGCCCGAGGCTGTCAGCTGCGAGCGAATCCAGTCGTAATCGCCCGGAATGATGCGCACCCATGCTTGACCGCCCTTTTGACCCGACCGTTCTGTTGCTCCCGGGAGCGCTTTCGACAGCGTCGCGGTCAACTTGTCATCGCTAATGACGACCGAGGCAGGCTCGAAGTATCCCTCCTTGGCGAGGACGAAAAACTCCTGCGGTGTTGGGATCGTCTCGCCACGCTGTGAAGTGCTCGTCAGCACCGTCCAGATCACAGCGATCAAAGCCAAGAGCAGAATCCAGGTCATGAACTGTCGGCGCATCTTTGGCGGCGTGGCGCGAGAGGGATCGCTCGGCGGTCCATCGCCAGTGGGCTTGCCGCCCGAGTTGCGATCAGTCGGCGGACCACCACCCTCGCTTGCCATCACTTGCGAACCAATCGTTGCCTCGTCATTCCAAAAAACCATCGAATCTCCTCGTCAAGTTTCAACTACCAGTCACCCTGCAGACTTGCGACTATATCCCGCGCCAACTGCTGCGCGACCGCGAATCTCCCCAAATCAATCGGCTGATTGTTGGGAAGGCTGGCGACAAAGATGGCACTCGACTGCATCCCCGACCTCGAAATGATGGGTTTTCCCGTGCGCATGTCGATCCACTCATAATCGACCGTGACTTTGATCGCCATTTCCTCGGTGAGCCCGGTGGCCACGCTCTGGGAGAGCATCTGCAGGTCAACCCGCGAGATCGTGCCTCGGAGAACGGTGTCGGCGCGCCCCTCGCCCGTGATCTTGAAGGGGGTGGTTGATTCAACTTCCTTGACCAGCGCATCGGCGAGTTGGAAGGGAATTGCTCGATCTTGGCTGGAATTCTTGAATATTGGTATCGCCACACTGCGGTACTTCGTCGAGTAAAGCGCTCCACTTCGATAGCCATCTGAGGAATCCGATGCACAGCCGCTCACTCCCAGAAGCGTGAAAGAGAGCAGGAGCGCGAATGCGCGTGAGAGGTGCGAGTCGTTCATGGTGCACCCGCTGGCACGAGTGCCGGGGCTGGCGACGGCACGCCTGGAAGTGTGTCACTGTGTGGCTCACCAACTGGAGGCGCATTCACAGCCGGGGGTTCCACAACCGCCGAAGTCGCGTCGTTCGCCCTCCACTCAAGACCGAGCAGGGACTTGCGCAGCGCAGGATAATCGGGGCAGCCCTTCTGAACTTCGGGCGGCAGTTTCGCGAAGAGTTGTGGGATGTGCTTGAGCGCCAAGAGTGCGGCGATTGACTTTGGATACTTCGCAACCAGCGCGCGCACAAAAACCTCGCCCGAAATCGGGTCGTTCATGTACTCGTACCAACCCGCCTCCGAAAGCAACTTGGATGCCTCGGACTCATAGATCCGAACCAGCAGGGCATCGGCTCCAACCTTCTGCGCCGTGATGGGGTCGAGAGCCTGAAGTTCCTTGAGTCGCTCGCTCGCCTCAAAGAGTCCGCGCGCGTCGTAGAGCGGCCCCTTGTAGGCCGCACAAAGCGAGTAAATCAGCCGTAATCGTGCCTTTATGACCTGTGGCGACCGTGGGTAGTTCTGGACAAAGAGGTCGTACGCATCGGCCGCCATCCGCATCTCCGCGGTGCGGAAATAGAAGTCGGCGAGCTCCATTCCCGCCTTCTCCGCCAGCTCACTTCCTGGCAATCGTTCCTGGATCCGAATGAAAAACTCGACTGCTTCGTCGTCTGCGTTGATCCATCGAAAGGTTCCAAAGAACTTCCTGCGCAGCCCATTCGAATAGGCCTTGGCAATCTCGTACTCCCGCTGCAACGCAATGACGAACACATCGCTCTGCGGATAGAGCCGGACGAGTTCCTCATAGTCGTAGAGCGCCTTGTACTCATCGCCTTGCGCCAGAATCGCATCGCCCCGCAAGAGCAGGGCATGCGCCCGCAGCGGATCGGCTGGAAAACGGTCGAGCCATCCCGTGGCCAGGTTGAACGCGCGTGACGCATCCCCGCGCGCAAGTGCGAGTTTCGCCTGATGGAGTTGGCTCGCGGGGCTGTTTGGATCGGCATCCGCCGGGGTCACCCACGCATCATCGGCTGAAAGTTGGAGCGATTCTTGCCCAAGGGCGCCGGCGCAGAGGGCGAGGGTGAGCGCGACGGCTGACCTCTGGAGCAATGCTGTCCCTCGGAGCACCGAGAGGCGGGGAGAATCGGTGTGACTGATCACTCTCGAAAAGATTCTACGCAGTTTCTTGGGATCCGTCGCTCAAGTTATCTCGCCACGGCGCTGCCCATCATCTTGTGGTGGTGGTGCGCGGAGCCCACGATCGATCGTGGCGATTGCCTCGCCGCGGGTCAACTTGGGTTCAAAGTGGACCCTCGCATTTCGAGCGCCCGGATCAAAAATTGGCAATCCCGTTTTACAACTTCCAAAATCGTGTTGTATAGTATCCGCATCTTCACCAAGGATCGGTGAAGACATCACTGCGATATGGATGTTGCGGTTGATGAGTTCGAACAGGTCAAGGAGAGACCCAGATGACGAAAGTAAAATCAAAGTTTGAATCGCGTCGGACGACTCGGGGACCAGTTCGCGCTGTTCTGCCGAAGAAAACGCCAACTTCAACGAAACAGGTGACGCCGGTCAAAGTGACGGCGGAAGTTTTGTGGAAGCGATATGGAGCGCTGCGCAACGATTCCAGTCGCGCCGACGAGCGCAGCGAAGTTCGCAATGACTTGATGTTGATGTACCACGCGCTGGTTCGTTACACCGCGGAACGCATGCGGGCGCGATTGCCATCCGAAGTGGATGTCGATGACCTCATTTCGGCGGGAGTCTTTGGATTGATGGATGCCATCGATTCCTACGATCCCTCGCGCGGGATCAAGTTTGAGACCTACTGCCCGCAGCGGGTTCGCGGCGCGATCTTCGATGAGTTGCGGCACCTCGATTGGGTGCCCAGACTCGTGCGATCCCGCACTTCGCGGATGGATCGCGTGCGCAAGCAGATTGAGATGGTCAAGGGTCGCCCAGCGACGGATGCGGAACTCTTGACCGAACTGGGAGTCAGCGCAGATGAGTTCGAGAAAATCAACCGCGATTCGCGCCCGGTTGGCATCGTCAGCCTCAACAAGAAGTGGATGGACGCGGATTCATCGGGCGAGGCCCGTGAAATCGATGTGCCAAACGATGCCAGTGACATGGACGCCTTCCAAGCGTTGCAGCGGCAAGACTTACAAGTGCTCCTCACCCGCGGACTCACGCGGTCCGAGCGATTGATTGTGATTCTCTATTACTACGAAGAGTTGACGATGAAGGAAATCGGGGCGACGCTCGATCTTTCAGAGAGCCGGGTCAGCCAGATGCACTCTTCGATTCTGGCGCGACTCAAGTCGCAGATGAAGCATCGGCTCAAGGAAGTCATCGAAGAATAGGCGCAGCAGGGCGGCGCCTATTTGTTCGGTCTGTTTACTTCGATCGGTCGGATGAAAATGTTTGTGAAGGCGATCGCAGAGCCGTGGGTCTGCAGCGCGAGCGTGCCTGACGCGGGAACTCCGGGAAGCAGGGCGCGCCCGATCACCGATTGATTGTTGAGTTCAACCGCCAGTGTTTCGCCATCCATTTCAATTCGAAATCGATTCCACGATCCGATTGGCGCGTCGGCGCGAACGCGTGGCGTGCATGCGGCGCGAACCTCGGCAGTCATCGACTCGTCGGTGCGGTATCCCCAGACTTCGCCACTTCCGACGGGCCAGTTCCAGATGTTGATCTGACTCTTCGAGTTGCCGCGCAGAAAAATCCCGCTGTCCCACTCGTCGATTTCGGCGGTGATGGTTGCGCCACTCGCATCCTTCGCATCGCGGCCGTCGGGCCCGAGTTGGGGTCGGGTGAACTTGCCTTGGGACTCCCCAACCCACTTCCAATCCGCGATGAGTTCGAAGTTCGCAAAGGATGCCTTGCTCCACAGATCGCCTCCCTTTCCGTCGTACGACAGGACGCCCTCCTCGAGCGTCCAGTGGCCTTGATTCTCAGGCGAATCCTGCCACTGGGGGAGTCCGGCCGTCAGCAGTGATGTGAATCCCTCATCTGCCCTGGCGCACTGACCCGCCGCGATGGAGGGTTTCGAGTCGGGCAGTGGGGTCAGGCGGATGTTTCGAAAACGAATCGGCGTTCCTTCACTCTCGAGACAGATGAATCCCTTGCGCGGAGTAATGTTTGTGCCACTTGAGACTTCGGTTCCATTCACCGCCAGGGTGATGCTGCCCTGGTTCGCAGTGACCCGGTAATGATTCCACTGACCCTTGCCCTTGGTCATTCGCGCCGAGGGCAGGCAGCGACTCCAGCCCGCGGGATGGGGCCGCGCCGGGGTCATCACCGCACCATGAATCGGAAAGATGTCTCCTTGACCGGTGTAGAGCAGTTGTCCCTGCTCATTGCTGACATCGGGGGTGAGCATGATTTGAACTTCCACCGATCGAGTGAAGGGAACCCCCTTGGCTGGCAGCCCATCGCTCCAGATGAAAAGCCCCGCATTTCCAGGCTCTTCTTGGTGCATCCAATCGAGGTCGAGGGTGAAGTTCTCGTACATCTGCGCCGTGCGCAGAACTCCGGTGGGCACGCCCGAGCAGAGGATGAATGGCGTGGGATCGCTTGGGTCGCCGGGATGCACGGTCCAGGTGCTCGCCTCGCAATTGACATTCACCCATCCAGAAAGATCTTTGCCGTTGAAGAGGTCGATCGATTGAGCGGATGCCAGCGCGATGCAGATGGCTGCGACTGCGATCATCTCAGGTCTCGATCACAGTCACGACTGGTGCCACCGCAAACGCGGCGGTCGTTCGGGCGCGGATCTCATCGACTGAAATGCCCGGCGCGATTTCGGTCAGCACGAAATGTCGGGTCTGGGTATCCATTTGCATGACACAGAGATCGGTGATGAGCATATCGACGCATCGCTTGCCGGTCAGTGGCAGGGTGCACTCTGGAATCACCTTGGACGCACCCTTCTTGTTGGAATGCTCCATGACGATCACGCGGCGTTTGACTCCGGCGACCAAGTCCATCGCTCCACCCATTCCCTTGATGAGCTTTCCGGGAATCATCCAATTGGCGAGGTCGCCCTCTTGCGAAACTTCCATCGCCCCCAGAATTGCCAGGTCGATGTGACCGCCGCGAATCATGCCGAAACTGTCGGCGCTCGAAAAGAATGAGTGCCCGGGCACACCCGTGACCGTCTGCTTCCCGGCATTGATGAGGTCGGCATCGACCGCCTCTTCGGTCGGGAATGCACCCATTCCGAGCAATCCATTTTCGGATTGCAACCAGACGGTCATGCCATCGGGCACGTAGTTTGCCACGAGTGTTGGGATGCCGATGCCAAGGTTGACATAAAAACCATCGCGCAATTCTTGTGCAGCCCGTTTGGCGAGTTGGTCGCGGTCGAGTGGCATCTCAGTCTCCGAAGCGGATGCCTTGAGCGAGTGGCAGTTCGCCACCCCAGTTGATCGTGCAAGTTTGTCGACGCATGTATGCCTTCCAGGAGTCCGAGCCAGATTCGCGTCCGCCTCCAGTGTCCTTCTCGCCGCCGAAGGCTCCGCCGATTTCGGCTCCGCTTGTGCCGATGTTGACATTCGCAATACCGCAGTCGCTGCCCGATGCCGAAAGGAACTGCTCGGCGGATCGCACACTGTCGGTGAAGATGGCGCTTGAGAGTCCTTGGTCGACTCCATTCTGAATCTGCAAGGCGTCGTCGAGCGAGCGCACGGAGAAGACATACAGGATCGGCGCAAAGGTTTCCTCGCGGGTGATCGCCGGAACCTGACCCTTTGGAACCCGCAGAATCGTGGGCTCTACAAAGAATCCCGATCGCTGTGCTTGGCGATCGATGCCAGCCGTGCCACCGCAGATCACCGTGCAACCCTGGGCCACCGCCTGCTCGATCGCGGTGCGCATAGCCGCGACGGATCGCGCGTCGATGAGCGGTCCCATCAGAGTCTTCGCCTCGAGCGGATCACCGATCGGAATCGACTGATAGGCCTTGGCGAGTCGGGCAATCACCTGATCCACGATGGTTTCGTGGACGAGCAGTCGACGGGTGCTCGTGCATCGTTGTCCGGCGGTTCCCACAGCGCCAAAGAGAACGGCGCGGGTGACAAGATCGAGATCTGCATCGCCGTGCACGATGATCGCATTGTTGCCGCCGAGTTCGAGCAGGGTTCGCCCTAGTCGGGCGCCGACAACTTGGGCGACGCGGCGGCCCATGCGGCACGATCCTGTGGCGCTGACCAGTGGGATGCGCCGATCTGCCAGCAGCGGCTCACCGACTTGGTCGTCCGAGCCGATGATGAGTGTGAAAACATCCGCCGGGTCGAGACCCGTGGGTCGAAAGAGATCCTGTTCGCGCATCACCCGTCGAGCGACCTCGTTTGAGGCGATTGCCACGAGGGGAGTCATCAGGCTCGGCTTCCACAAGCAAGTATCGCCGCAGGCGGCGGCCACAAATGCATTCCAGGCCCAGACAGCGCAGGGGAAGTTGAAGGCAGAAATGATTCCAATTGGACCCAGTGGATGCCACTGCTCATACATCCGATGTCGGCTGCGCTCCGAGTGCATCGCATTTCCGTAGAGTTGCCGAGAGAGACCCACCGCAAAGTCGGCGATGTCGACCGCTTCCTGCACTTCGCCGAGTCCCTCGGTCCGGATCTTTCCCATCTCAAGCGAGACGAGTTCGCCGAGCGGTTCCTTCAGCACCCGAAACTCGTTGCCAATTCGGCGCACGATTTCGCCGCGTTGTGGAGCGGGAAGGTTGCGCCAGTGGGCGAAGACCGCAGATGACCTGGCGATCGTCGCGTCCAAGTCTTGCGTCGACTGCAGGCGCACGGCGGCAATCGCTGCGCCCGTGGCAGGATTGATCGATGCCAGGAGCGACTTGTTCGCAGCGTCGGGAGCGGTCACCAGCGGGTGCGTCGCGATCCCCAAGCGATGCAAGAGCGGATGCAGTGAAGTCACCGCGACCATTACGGTGTGGGGCTTGTTGCGGGCGCAGGAACCGCAGGTGCTGCTGGAACGAGCAGTGTGGGTGCGTCCGCAGCTGGTGGTCCAGAAAGGACCTCAACCTTGGTGATGGTGATGGTTTCCTTTGGAACATCACCCATGCCCTTGGACTGTCCGACCGCAACGGCGGCAATCGCGTCGACCACATCCATCCCCGTGACGACCTTTCCGAACACCGCGTAGGCCGCGCCACCGCGCGGCACATCGAGCATCTTGTTGTCGACGGTATTGATGAAGAACTGCGCAGCCGCGCTGTCCGGTTCATTCGTGCGAGCCATGGCAATCGCGCCACGGTCATTGGTGAGACAATTGGTCCATTCATTCTTGATCGGTGCTTTGTGGGTCTTTTCCGCCATGTCAGCGGTATGACCGCCGCCTTGGATCATGAACGATTTGATGACGCGGTGAAAGATGGTGCCGTTGTAGTAACCATCCTTGGCGTAGGCCACAAAGTTGGCAACCGTGATCGGGGCCTTCTCGGCATTGAGTTCGAGATAAAGCGTTCCCTTGGTGGTTGTCATCGCCACAAAGACAGGCGCTGCGCATGGCGCCGCTGCAACCGGCGCGGCGGGCTTGGCGCTCTCTTGCTTAGCACTCTCGTGGGCGAAGAGTGGCACCGAGATGGCTACCAAGAGTGCGCTGAAAAAGAGTGCGGTTCCTGCGAAGAGTCGGCGGCGGTTGTTGAGAGCGATGTTTGGCATAGCAACGCATCCTACAGAATCAAATGACCCTAGGATGACGAGGCGATGACGCTGTTGATTTCACTTGGCCGAGCGGTGTATGACCTGTTCAGTGCGGTGCGCTTTGGCATCGTGCTTCTGGTCCTGCTCTTCATCTATATGTCGGTTGGCAGCGCTGGGATCCTTTATCCGGTGCATCCGAATCTCTTCCATCCCGACGCCTGGGTGCATCAGCAAATGCGCCAGTGGCGCGCCTTTGAAATGACCGAGTTTGAGTGGTTTCACTGGTGGCCATTTACCACACTCGTCGGGCTCATCGCCTTGACACTCATCGTCACCACCCTGCGGCGCATCCCACTGCGCGTCGTGAATCTCGGTGTTTGGACGATCCATACCGGCGTGATCGTGCTTATCGTTGGCAGCTTCATTTACTTTCAGAGCAAGGTGGAGGGTGATGCACCAGTCGCCCGTCGCAAGGTTGTGCTGGCCCTCGAAGGAAGCAGCGAGCGGATTGAGTTGCTCGCGGCGCTCGGGGGATCGGCAACGATTGGATCGGGTGCCAGCGCCGTGACGGTCGAAGTCGCCGAAATTGATCCCGCCTGGGAATTGCGATCGGGGAGTGATGCCGGTTCGCGTGCCTACAGCGTGAAGTTGCTGGTGACCAGCGGGGCGAAGCGTTTCATGCGCCAGATGATCGCCAATCATCCCGAGTACACCGAAGACATCATCTTCACCAAGGATCCAGCCCAGCCGATGAAGCGGGCGATCAAGGAAACGGGGAGCGCGCTGGTCGAGCCGCGTCTGATCGCGTCGCTTGAGTACGAGGGGCAGCGATACTTTTATCTTCGCAACGATCTTGCCAAGGCCTGGGCGCTCTATGTTCGTCCCAGGGGATCATCGGTGTGGGTTGAGCGCAAGGTTGTCGGTGTTCCTCTCTACAACGATTGCATTGGATCGCACAGCGATGTGTTTGAGTCGCCCAGCCTGCAGAGTCTGCCCATCGATCCGATTCATGTTTCTGTTCCTGCGACCGAGGCAAATGATCCCTGCCCCGATGTGACATTTTCAGTGAACGGATACCTGCGCTACGCACAGACAAAGTCGCGGTTGACGGTGGGCGGCGCGCAGGCCCCATTCAATCCCTTCGCGTCGATTGAAGTGCGCGGAAGTGAGGGGGCGCAAACCTCGTATCACTTGCGGGCATTCGATCCTGAACGATCCAGCGGTGATGCTGGGCTGATTCGCATGGTTGCCGTGACCAGCGAGGAGCAGTTGGCGAAGTTGCAGGGCGCCGCGCAGGTTCATTTCGTGATCCCAGCCGCTGGAATAGATCTGGTCGAGCGGGTGCGAGTTCCAGAGGGCGGGGGGGTCAATTCGTTTCTTCCCGTCGGCGCGGCTGACTCGGGGTATGGATTTCGCGTGATCGCTGCCCAGGATGACTTGCCGATTGGCGCCCGCACGGCAAGTGTGCTCATCGTTGACATCAAGACGCCGACAACAACAATTCGTCGATGGGTCTTTGACGATCCTTCGCTCACCCGGGATGTGCCACAAGATGCAGGTAGCCATGGGTCGCCGATTCCTCCGGATCCATCGGTGCAGATGGAGTATCAACCCGGTGGGGGACGCGCGATCCTGACACTCGCCGTCGGACCGGCCGAGGAACAACTGCGGTTGATCACTGCAATCGGAGACAAGCAGGCAACGGTTCAGCCCGTGGTCGTGGATCAGCCGATCGAGCTGCCTGCTGGACTCTCGCTCACCGTCACATCGTTTGTGCCCCGCGCCGTGGTGGAAACACGTCCGATGATTGTGCCCGAAGAACAGCGCATCCGCGACGCGCGCGAGCTTTTTGCCCAGGTGCAAGTCGTCGTTCCAGGAGCGACGACGCAGTGGATGGAGTTCAGCCCCTACGCGGTCGATGATGTTCGCTTCGCACTTCGCCGTCACCCCTATCACCCTGTCGCTGTGACGCTCGCGGATGGTCGCCAGATTGAACTGCTGTTTTCTCGGCAACGCCGTTCGCTCCACACCGAGGTGGCCCTCGAAGAGTTTGTGCTCACCAGCTACGAGGGTGGATACACCGGCGAGGGTGGCACGATTCGCGACTACAAGAGTCTGGTTCGATTTCGTGAACTCGGGCTCGGCGACGCGGATGGATCGTGGGGTCCGCCAACCCCCGTGAGCGTCAATAGTCCGATCGAACACAAGGGGCTCTGGTACTTCCAGGCGCAGTGGGATCCACCAGAACAACCCTCGGCGCAGGACCGCGGTTCGATGGGCTTGAACTACACCGTGCTGGGCGTCGGCAACAGTAACGGCGTGGTGACGCAACTCGCCGGATGCATCATCGCCGTGCTGGGAATGATCTACGCTTTTTCTGTGAAGCCCCTGCTCATCCGTCGCACCGGCGAACGCGTGCGCGCGGCGGCAACGGCGCGTCTCGCCCAAGCCAAGGAACCGGTGACACCATGATCCTGCTGGTCCTGCGAATCCTCGTGCTCCTGACCCTGACCTGCGTCGCTCGCGGCGGGGAGACTTTCGAAAGCCAAATCGATCTGACGCCGCTCGACTCGGTGGCGGTGCAGACTGAGGGGCGGTTGAAGAGTTTCAGTTCGTTCGCCCAGGGCCAAATGGGATTCATCAGCGGACCGCGCGCGGTGAATGGACAGGCACCAGCGTTCACCTATCTCGACATGCTGATGCGTCCCGATGCCTATGCCGATGCCGATGTCATCTTTGTGAAGGGGACAACCGTGCGTGCGCCAATTGCGGATGTGCTGGTTCGCAGTGACTCATCGCTCGCTTCGCGCATGGACACATTCATGTCCACGGGCCTGATTTCCGAATCGCTACTCGTCCGCCCCGAAGTTGAGCCGGTCCTCGATGCGATGCAGGCGGATCTACTGCGCACCGCCAAGGCTATGGATGCAGTGCGCGGCGCGCGAACCGTGATGCGGCCAGAGTTTCTGCTTGATCGACTGCGCATTGTTCCGGTGGGTGCGGGTGACACGCAGCAGCGCTGGTCCTCGATGCGCGAGATCATGATGCTGGCCGCAGACCCCGCGGCGGTGCAGGCTGCCGGCGTCGCGGCAGATCCCATCGCCGGAATCGACCAGGTGAAGCAGCGCCAGTGCGCTGCCATCTGGAAGTCCCTCGTCGAGGGTTGGACGCGCGGCGATGCCGCTGCGGTGAATCAAGCGGTCGCGGCGCTCGCCGCGTCACTTCGGTCGATGAATCCGGCTGTGTATCCCGATGCGAATCGACTGCAGTGGGAGTCGTGGTACTTCGCGAACGGAAATCTGGTGCGGGTGTGGCTGGTCTTTGCACTCAGCGTCGTCTTGCTCCTCCTGGGCATCGTCTACCGCTGGAAGCCCGCGCGGCTCGCCGGACTTTCAATCTTCGCAATCGCTTTCATCCTGCAGAGTGCGGCGCTTGGACTGCGCTGGTGGATCTCATCGCGCTGGCCGAATTCCAACATGTTTGAGGCGGTGACCACCGCGGCTTGGTTCGGCGGTTGTGCAGCGCTGCTCTTGGAGATCCTCTTTCGCAAACGGGCCGCGGCAGGAATGTTCGCTCTCGCCAGCGGATTCGCCAGTGCCATCGCGTTGATGGCCGCCCACTTCCTGCCGGTGCAATTGAATCCCCAGATCTCGAACATGATGCCCGTGCTGCACGATGTCTGGCTCTACATCCACACCAACGTGATCATCTTTTCCTACTGCCTGATCTTCATGGCCGCAGTGAGCGCGGTTCTCTATCTGGTCTACCGGCTGTTTGGTGGCAAGCCAGTCTTCGCCCGTGTGGGTGGTGGCGCAGTCCTGGCAATCGGCGATGGCACCGCGCTCCGCGGCGAAAAACTCGGTGAAGTTCTTGATGGGGTCACGATGCTCTTGATGAAGTTGTCGTTCGTGCTCCTGTGGACTGGCATCGTGATGGGCGCGATTTGGGCCGATCACTCCTGGGGCCGTCCCTGGGGCTGGGATCCCAAGGAAGTCTTTGCGCTGAACACGTTCGTGGTGTTCGCACTGCTGGTGCATGTGCGTTACAAGGTGAAAGACAAGGGGCTTTGGACCGCGCTGCTCGCAGTGACCGGCGCTGGAGTGATGCTCTTCAATTGGATCGTGATCAACTTCATCATCACCGGCTTGCACTCATATGCGTGAGGGTCGCCGCGCGGTGCGTGGACGCACGACCTTGGCCGCCGCAGGCAGGACGCCACCATAGGTCGCTGATTCGCCGAGTTCTTCGGCAATTCGCAAGAGTTGGTTGTACTTGGCGGTGCGGTCGGATCGACAGGGGGCGCCGGTCTTGATCTGCCCGCAGTTGGTCGCAACGGCCAGATCTGCAATCGTGCAATCCTCAGTTTCGCCAGATCGGTGCGACATCACCGCGCGGTACCCAGCGGCGTTGGCCGTCTGCACCGCATCGAGCGTCTCGCTCAGCGTGCCAATCTGGTTGACCTTGATTAGGATCGCATTGGCACACCCCTCAGAGATTCCGCGGCGCAGAAACTCTGGATTGGTCACGAAGAGATCGTCGCCGACAATCTGAATCTTCGATCCCAGCGAGGTCGTCATCGCCTTCCATCCCGCCCAATCAGACTCACCAAGGCCATCTTCGATGGAACGAATCGGCCACTTGGCGCACCAGCTCTCCCACATTCGAATCATCTCGTCGCTGCCGACGACTCGCTTTGGATCACTCTTGAAGAAGCAATATCCCTTCTTGCCACGGGCCTTCGCCTCATTGGCCAACTCACTCGTGGCGGGATCGAGACAGATAAAAATCTGCCGACCAAGGTCGTAACCAGCTGCATCGACCGCGCGCGCGATCAGTTCGAGCGCCTCCTCATTGTTCTTGAGATTGGGCGCAAATCCACCCTCGTCGCCGACTGAAGTTGAGAGTCCGCGATCATGCAAGACTCGCTTGAGCGCGTGATAAATCTCGACTCCCGCCCGCAGTCCCTCAGAAAAATCGCCAAATCCCCAGGGCTGAATCATGAACTCCTGAAAGTCGACCGTGTTGTCGGCGTGCTTGCCGCCGTTGAGAATGTTGAGCATCGGCGCGGGCAATGTCCGGGCGTGGGTTCCACCGACATAGCGATAGAGCGGTTGATCCGTCGCGATTGCGGCCGCGTGTGCCACGGCGAGACTCGTGGCAAGCGTGGCGTTGGCGCCGAGCTTCGACTTGTTCTTGGTTCCGTCGAGCATCCGCAGCAATTGATCGATGGATTCCTGGGTGCGGGCATCCGCGCCGAGCAATTCGGGGGCGATCACTTCGTTGATGTTCTTGACCGCCTTCGAGACTCCCTTGCCGAGCCACTGTTTCTTGTCGCCATCCCGCAGCTCGACCGCTTCATGCTCACCGGTCGAAGCGCCACTAGGCACAGCGGCGCGACCAACCGCGCCGCCCGAGAGTCGAACTTCACACTCGACAGTTGGCTGACCCCGTGAGTCGAGAATCTGACGGGCACGAATGTCTTCGATGTTGAATGGCATGCCATCAAGATAGTGGCTCGATCGCCGGCGTGGACAACCTGTCTGACCCCAAAGGACTGCGGGGAAATCGCAGATATTTGCTCCACCATGCCGTTTCGCCAAGGAACTGTTTCGTACGCGCGCTGCGCGGTCACCTCGGGTTCGCCGCCACAAGCAATCGATACTGCGGTGTTGACCAAGTTGAACAAGAATCGCATTCGCCCCGAGGCCTGCGGTAATGGGGTGGCGATGACCAGTGGCTGGATCGCTGGTCGTCATCTTTTCGATCTCGACTTCACCCACGAATCGAACAGTTTTTCGGGAGCGCTTCTCGCCTCGTTGCGCACCGACACGGTTGGCGTTCCGCCAGCACTCAAGCGCGCCTACCGCGCTCTGGCAGAAGACGAACTGCGCGGTGGAACGGCGACGGATCGCAACCTCTCGCGCGCCGATCGTATGGAAGCCAAGGAACGCGCCGAGCAACGGTGCATGCACGAAATTGGCGAGGGTCGCTGGCGCAAGATCGCTGAGCGGCCGGTGCTCTGGGATCTCGCCGGATCCGTCGTGCTTTCGCCAGTCGATGCAGAAGCTGCGTTCACTCAGTTGCGTGGAGTCTTTGCAGAGACCTTTGATTGTCACCTCGAACGGCAAGCGGCTGGCAGACGCGCTGTGTGCGATGCAGAGACGCTTGGTCTCAAGCGCACGCTGCAAGACACGCAGCTTGACGCATTTGTTTCACCGCCTGCTGCCGTCGCAACAGATAGCGAAGGAGCGCCAAAGCGAATCGGTGAGCACCCAGAGCCACCATGGGCAGCGGGGGATCCGCTGGACTTTTTCGGAAATGTCTTTCTCTTGTGGCTTTGGTGGAAGTGCGACTGCGCCGAGGGACTTGTCGAACTTGGCAAGGGCCGTGAATCCACGGAAGTCGCCCTGGTTGCCGAGCGTCTGGTTGATCTCGACTGCGCCTGGGGAGTGACTGGCGCGATCAACTTGCGCGGCGATGCGCCGACGCGCAGTCCAGAAGCTGCGCGGGCACTGGCGAGCGGAAAGATGCCACGGCGAATCGGTCTCACCCTCGCTGCGGATGGTCAACAGTGGCGCTGCACGCTGCAGGGCGATCGAATGAGTGTGAGTGGACTTGTGCTGCCAAAACCGGTCGAGCCACCGCAGTCAATCCGAGAACTTGTCGAGGAGCGCGTGAACAGCACGCTCATCTTTGATCGCACACTCGGCGGGCTTTACGAGGCGTTCCTCTGCGAGCGACTCTCTGCGAGTTGGAAGTCGGTTCGCTCAGGAATCCGCGAATGGATTCAGGAGCGCGCCGCCGGGCGGGTGAGCAAGTCAGTCGCGATCGCGCGGTCGTGAAGCGTGGGCGTCAAGAGCCGCGGTCACGAATGCCCGGACAAGCCCGGCGTCCTTGACGCCGCGCGCGCTCTCAACGCCGCTTGAGACATCAACACCGCTCGGACGGACGATCTCGATCGCGCGCGCGACGCTCTCGGGGGTGAGTCCTCCCGCAAGAATGAGCGGCTTCTGCATGCGCGGACGGAGCGTCGCAAGAATGTGAAGCCACGCATCGTCGTGTGCTGTGCCGCTGCCTGGCGCTTGGCCATCGACCAGGATGGCATCGATCGTTGGATCGAAGTCCCAGGCGAGTATCTCGGAGGGGCTCCCAGAGACTGCCTTGATGATCGATCGCTGCGCTGCGCGCTGCGGATTCGCCCCCACAATCTGAGCAATCTGCAACGCATTCTCCCTGCCATGAAACTGAATGCTGCCGGTCCACATTGCCAGGCTTGGATCGCCCAGCGAGACATCGCGAACCACCGCGATGCACGCAACGCCACCCGGGAGCGTCGACTGGATTTCCAGCGCGGTCGCCAGGGTCGTCGTGCGCGGGCTGCCCGGCGACAACACCACCCCGACCGCAGTCGCTCCCGCTTCGACGCAGACCCGCGCCATCTCGCACTCGCGAATACCGCAGATTTTCACGAGGAAAGTCACGCCAAACTTGTCCCGTCGAGTTCGCTCAAGAGCGTCTTCACCTGCTCCAACACATCCGCGCTCGGTGCGGGCTGGCGCGTCGCCAGTACCTGCAGAATCTCGCGCGCGCGCGCCGGCGCGTTCAGTTTTCGGGCGTGGGTCACCGCTGCGAGGAGGAGCGCGCCGCAGGCTTCGGAGTGTGTTGGACAGCGCGCTGCGAATCGCTCCCATGCCGATGCGGCGCCGCGGGCATCGCCGCGCGACCAGCGACCGGTTGCATCATCGAGCGCGCGTTTGGCATCGCTCTCGCTGAGTGGTCGCGGCGTGGACTGATCTTCGCCCGATGCGGGTTTCGTCGGTCCCGTGGGCGCGGATCCGACCGCTGGATCGACCGCGACGCGCGAGGCATCCTTCCTCCACGGACTGCTCTGGCTCATCGCCGCGCGCATCGCCCGCCTGCGGTTCCACTGCTTCATCAAGAAGAAGAGGTCGAATTCGGTGCGCGGCAGCACGCGCAGTCCCAAGAGCGCAACCATGGTCGAGATCCCAAAGAGATACCCAAAGAGGTGCGCGCTGTAGGCGATCCCGCCGATCTCGGAGACCTTTGAGCCAATCTGCCCAATGAGATCGATCCCGGCAAAGATGATCACCAGGACAATTCCGGGAATCTCGATGATGCTGAAGAAGAAGAGAACGCGCACGCGAGCCCTTGGGCAGAGTGCGGCAAACGCCCCGGTCGACGCCGCGACCGCTCCGCTGGCACCAATCATGGGCGCAGGATCGATGATCCACTGACCGAGGGCCGCCACGATGGCTGCGGCGAGATAGAAGAGGGCGAAACCGATCGAACCGAGGCGGTCCTCAACCGCCGTGCCGAAGATCCAGAGGAAGAGCATGTTGAACGCCACATGGCTCAATCCCGTGGAATCATGAAGAAATGCATAGGTCACGAGCGTCCACGGATGGGTGAGCACGGTCATCATCCCCGGGTGAAAGACTCCCAGACCCAACACCGCCTCTGCCGCCGCAGAATCGCGTTGAAGACCCAGCGAGACAAACAAGAAGACAACAATGTTGAGAGCGACGATCGCAATCGTTGTAATCGGAGTTTTTTTCGTGACTCGATCGGTTCCAAGCGGTAGCATCTTGCACCCCTAGGATAGGAGTTTTATGCCACTTATTGTTGACAAAGGTCTCGGGAACACAATCGCAGCAGAGACCACGCTCTCGTTCATCGATGGCGTGAAGGGCGTGCTCGAGTATGTCGGATACGACATCGATTCACTCGCTCGCTATTCGACCTTCGAAGAAACAACATGGCTCTTGTGGCATGGCCATCTGCCGACGGCGCAGGAACTCTCGGCATTCACCAGACAACTGCAGAGCGAGTATTGCGTGGACCGTCGCCTGCTGGATGTCGTTCGTGCCATTCCCCGCACGGCTGCGCCGATGGATGCACTGCGCACGCTGGTCTCCGCCCTCGCCCACTTCGACACAGAAGCCGATGACCCATCGCTGGCCGCCAACGAGCGCAAGTCGATTCGTTTGGTCGCCAAGACAGCGACACTGGTGGCCCTCTTTGATCGATACCGCAAGGGGAAGTCCTTCATCGAACCCGATTGTTCGCTCTCGCTGGCCGCAAACTTTCTCTGGATGTTGACGGGTGCCAAGCCGACTGCGCCGATGGCCCGCGCGCTCGATGTCTGCCTTGTTCTGCACGCCGATCATGGTCTCAATGCCTCGACCTTCGCCGCGCGGGTGACGATCTCCACGCAGAGCGACATGTACTCCGCCGCGACGACCGCCGTGGGCACACTCAAGGGCCCGCTGCACGGCGGTGCCAATCAAGAAGTGATGGAGATGCTGGTTGAGATTGGCGACATTTCGAAGGTGGATGGATACATCGCCAGCAAGTTGGCTCGCAAGGAACGGATTATGGGATTCGGTCACCGCGTCTACAAGGCGTACGACCCCCGCGCGACATACCTCAAGACATTTGCCAAGCAAGTTGCGGCCGACACCGGCAATCTTCCACTCTACGAAATGACGCGGCGCATCGAGGAAATCGTGCTGGCCCAGCCCAACATTGTCGAGAAGGGGATTTTCCCCAATGTCGACTTCTACTCCGCGACCACCTACTACGCGCTCGGTCTCGATCTCGATCTCTTCACCTGCATGTTCGCCGCGAGCCGCATGGCTGGTTGGACCGGGCACTGCATCGAACAACTCGCTGCGAACAAGTTGATTCGACCGCATGCGGATTACAGGGGACCGCACGGTCTCACCTATCAGCCGCTCGATCAGCGTGGGGTGCCGGAAACCTCGAGCACTTCGCCCTCGTGCAGCGCTGCGATGTCGGTCACGGCCTGATCGAACAGATCTTCCATGTGGATGAGCCGCATCTTGCGCCGCAGAGCCGGGGCAAGCGCGTTCAAGCAGGCGATGGGGGTATGAACTCGAGACTCGGTCGTCTCGTGCACGATCAAGTCGGCAGATGAAAGCCAATCGATATGAGCAGGATCGAACCGCGTGTCACCGCTCCAACCCAGCGTGGCACCGCCTTGCGAGATTCGAAAGCCACATCCTGGAATGAGGTGTTCGGCAGGTCGCACTTCGACCTGCAGTCCAGCCACGATCGCGGGTGTGCTCGGATCGATGATCTTCACTGAAAAGTAATCCGCGAGCGTCGCGCTTCCGTTCTGATCCATCGCTGGCGCCAGCCTCTCCCACAATCTCGCAGCGACCGGGGCGATGGCGTGGATTCGCGGCGCTCCTCGCGAATCCGCGGCGCGTGTTCCCTGTCTGGCGATCCAATGAAGCCATCCCATCGCCTCAAGTCCGTTGGCATGGTCGCCGTGCAAGTGGGTGATCAGAATGTCTTGGATGCAGAGTGGATCGATCGTGACGCCAGACGATTGCGATCCCTGCGCGAGTGCTCGCAGCACCGAGTCGGGGCAATCGATGAGGATCGGCGAGCTCCCGCTCACGATGACCGCGCTCGATCCAAAGTGGCGCGTCGAGAGCGCGCTTCCCGTTCCGATGATGACAACGCGAAGCGTCATGTGCCCCCAGAATAGAGCGACCGGTCGGGCAGTGGGTGGGCGCGGCAATGGTGGGATCTGGCAGTCACGAAAGCCGCTTCAACAAGATGGCGGTGCGGTCATCGATCGTCGAATCTGCTTGCGCAAAGCCGAGCACGGCGCGGTCCAACTCTCGACGCACGGCATCAAGCGGTTCATCGCGCATGCGACGAACCACCGCCTGAACACCCGGCTCGCCCCACATGTTGAGTTTGGGATCGACCGCCTCGTAGTAGCCATCGGTGATGAGCATCACGATGTCGCCGACATTCAATTCGATTCGGCGGGTCCCTTCCTGATCGAACCCGTCAACCATGATCCCAAGCGGCGGGGCGTCGCTCTCGATCTCCTCAAAGCGATCCTCGGCGCGGCGGTAGACAAAGATCGGACCCTGTCCGGCACTGAAGCACTCGATGGAATGGGTCGCGAGATCCAAAATGCCCATCCACGCAGTCACAAAGTGACCGGCCGGGAGGTCCTGCACCGCCTGCGCGTTGATCTCGCGGGCGATCGCGCCGAGCGGTTGTCCCAATCGGGCTGCAACACGAAGCATTCCGCGCACCTGAATCGACGAAAGCGCTGGGCCAACACCGTGACCGGTGGCATCGGCAATGAGGAACACCAGGTAATCGGGGGTCTCCCCCGCGCGCGCGATCGTGTTGGCACGCAGCGGGAAGCAATCGAAGGCGTCGCCACCACAGGCCTCGGCGGGGGTGCTGAAGGCCGCGAGGTCGTAGTGGGTATGGACCGGCAGCGCGGAGGGAAATGAGGCCTGCTGCATCTCGCGCGCCACTGACATCTCCTCTTGAAGTCTGAGTTTTTCGATCTGGTCCTGAATCAATCGCGCCCTGCGCAGCGCAATCGCGGCGTGCGCTGCGATACCGCTGGCGATCTGTTCATCCAATCGTGTGAATTCACCATGCCCCGTGTTGAGAACCTGCGCGACGCCTACGAGTTCGCCCGCGTCATCGATCAGCGGAATCGCCAGAATCGACTTGGTGCAAAAACCCGTGCGCAGGTCGATTTCTCGATTGAACCGGGCATCGGCGTACGCATCGGGGATATTGATCATCGTGCGCGTTGTGGCACAAGCGCCGGCGATTCCAGTCGTCGCCGAAAAGCGAACGACGCTCGCGCCGGAATCCCCTGAAACGCCGTGGGCGACATGCATCGCGAGTTCATTGGACTTCGGTTCGTAGGTGAGAACGGTGGCGCGCTCGGCGTTCAAGAGATCGCGCAGGGCGTCGATGATGACCCCCAGCACGACCGGTAAATCCGAAGATGCACCCAAGCGCTTCGAGATGTCGAGCAACTTTTCAAGCGCTTCGGTGCTGTGATCGATACCAGAAGGCGTGGTCACGGGATCGGTCACACGATCATCCGCTACTTGTGCGCGGGGGCAACTTCTGTCGCCGCCGTTGCTGTCGCCGACTTCTTGGTCATTTGCGGATAGAGCAGGATTCGATCGTGGCACATGAGGATGAGGTCGTCCGCGCCGTCGCCCGTGACATCTGCGACGATTGCTTGGCTTGGCTCATACTCCTTGGGTTCGCCGCCGGAGAAGAGTCGACTCTCGAAGACTCGAAAACTCACGGCCGGCAGGAGGGTGTTGGTGGTGCTGATCCCCAGCACATCGAGCATTTGCTTTCCGGCATCAAGTACCACCAGGTCGGTCATGCCATCCTGATTGAGATCTCCCACCCCGAGCTCGTGCGGGAACTGACGGATGTCCTCGGTGCGCCAGGACGAGAGTTCTTCCAGTTTCTCTCGCGATCCGCTGAAGCGCATCACGCCGAATCCGTCATCGCCAATCAACAGCAATCCTTGGTCCTTCCCACCGGTGAATGACCCAGCGGCGAGGGAATTGAACTTGAATCCCTTCACATCGAACTCATCGGACTGCTTCCACTTTTTCGTCGTTGGGTCTTGTGCAAAGATAATGACCTTGCCATTCTCGCGATCGCCTACAGCGATCTTCTCGGCGTGCAGCGTGATCGAACTGAACTTGGTGTCACCGCGCGGGGCGTTGATCTGCTCGACCACTTGCCAGCCAGTCTTGGAATCGAAGCGAAGTGCGCGAACAAAATTGCGATCGGCGACGAGGAGTTCGGCGCGTCCATCGCCATCGATATCGGCGCGCGCTGTGTTCTTGGCATTCGCCGCTTGGGCGAGACCGAACTGCGCCATATCCTTGCTCTCGAGCGTCTTGAACGATGGTGGCGCGTCCTTCGCATCGCCATCCTTTGGTGTTTCGTGGCGCAGCATGGTCATCGGCTTGTCTGGGGTGAACAACAAGAGATCGGTCAGACCATCTTGATCTGCGTCGAGCGCCATGATCGTGTCTGGAGCGCGGCTCAGAGCGCCGAGTGGGATCGAAACTTTTCCAGCGGTGGATCCATCAGCTGGCTGCAATTCGATTGAGTAGTTGCGGCCATCCTTGCCGATGACTGCGACCCAATTGCGACCGTCGAGATTGACCAATCCCAAAGCCGTCGGAACATTGCCGCCGCTCAGCGGCATGGTCTGCGGAAACTCGAGTCCGTCATTGACGAATGTCGTCCGACCAACCACACCCTCCTTTTCGCTGCTCACGAAGACCTCCGCTCGTCCGTTGCCATCCACATCGCCGGCAACGACGAAGTCGAGATCGCTATATGCGGGCGAGTTCTGCATGCCCACAAAGCCGCGGCCGGGCACCTGTTGAAAGATGGAGACAGCATTCGCTTCGGTATTCGTTGCCAAGAGATCTGGGAGTCCATCTCCATTGATGTCCGCGATCGCGGTGTCGCGGTTTCGATTGGCCGTGTCGGTGAAGGCCCAGGTTTGCAAACTGGCCTCGCGGTCACCACCCTCGGTGATCGGCTCGTCGGCAACTCGCAGAAGCGCGACCCGTTTGGATGGCTTCTCGACGACCGCCAGGGCAGAGCCCTTCTGTCCGGGAATCGAGACGATGTCTGCATCGCGCAGCGGTGGCATCTCGAACCGTGTTTGCGGACCGAGCGCCGCGACGCCATCTTGCTTCGATCCAAACCACGCTCGAATTGGCGCAGGATCGTCGGGCAGTATTCCGATCAGGTCGTTCGTGCCATCGCCCTCAAGATCGCCTGCGAGCGCCGCAACGAGGTTGCCGCCACCGGACGCGATCTCAACGGGAGTCCCAAGGTCAGATCCTGAAAAAGACCAGACATGAATGCGGCCATTGGCGATCCCAACCAGTTCTGGCTTGTCATCTCCCAGGAGATTCGAGATTAAGAGCGCGTCGCGCTGCGGGCTGAGCCCCTTGACCGTGTGCTTGCGAACAACTTCGAAGACGCCAGGGGCCGACTGCCGCATGAACACGATCTTTCCAGTCGCAGTCGAGAGGATGAGATCCATTCGCTTGTCGCCATCGAAATCGAATGGAAGCACGGCGCCGACCTCTTCGGAGACGGGAACTTCGACCCGTCGAAAGCGCCAATGCTGCGGAATCTCGTTGATGCTGGAGGTTGGCGGAACCTCGTCGGTCGCCTTGGCACCAACCTTTTGGTAGAGCAGGTCGATGCGACTGTTGCGATTGTTGATGGCGATGAGATCGTTGCGTCCATCCGAATCGAGGTCGGCGACCGTGAGCGGACCGCCCTTCTTGTCAACCTTGATGGCATCAACCCCATCGAAGCCGAAGTGGTCGCTGATCTGATTGCCGCCGGTGGCGGAGCTCTGCGCAAGCGCGCGAGGCGACGAGGCGAGCAGAATCGCGAGGAGGGCGAGCGGGGCAGAGTGGAAGTGTTTGTTTCGCATGAGGGTTCTCGTGGGTTGCAATTGCGAGTTATAGTAACGCCTTCACCCATTGGAGACCGTTTGATGTCCACCCAACTTGTTCTATCTCTCGCGCTCCTCGCAGGATTTTCGCCGCTCGCGCCCGGAGACGACACCGCCAGTCCAGCTCAGGCTGATGTCATCATCCTCAAGAGTGGACATCGTATGGAGGGAACGGTGATCAAGCGAAGCGACCATCGGGTTTGGCTCGATGTCGGTCCTGATGTTCTGGTGTTTGAGATGACGGATGTCGCCGAGGTGCAGAACGCGCAGGGAATCTCGCAGATCAAGCGCACCGAGGACACGCTCTTTTCAACCGCGTCCAACCTGCCCGAACTGTCGGCGCGCGAGCATGCCAAGATCATTGGTTCTGCAGTGATCAAGGTTTCGACACCGGCGGGTCTGGGTTCTGGAGTCATCATCAACCCCGAGGGTTATGCGATCACCAACGCGCATGTGGTGCAGGGCGAGACGAATCTGCGAACAACCATTTGGTTACCGCAAACAGATGGCACGCTCAAGCGGATCGAAATCGAAGATGTCGAACTCATCGCGGTGAACAATCACATCGATCTGGCGCTGATCCGCATCAAGCATCCCGAGGGCAAGCCCTTTGACTGCGCTCCGATCGTGATGCAGGATGGTCTGGAGATCGGGCAGCCGGTCTTTGCGATTGGCAATCCACTCGGTCTGGAGCGCACCATGACCCAAGGCGTTGTTTCCACAACATCGCGCAACTTTGACGGCTTGACATACATCCAGACCGACACGGCAATCAATCCAGGAAATTCTGGTGGACCGCTCTTCAATACCCGCGGCGAAATCGTCGGCATCACCAACATGGGGATTCGTGGCGGCGAGTCGCTGGGCTTTGCGATCCCAGCCCGCTATGTGAAGGATTTCGTGCGAAATCGCGAGGCATTTGCCTTCGACCGCAACAATCCAAACTCAGGCAACAACTATCTCAAGCCACCACCGCGCAAAGACTTTCAGGCTCCTCCACAGTTGAAGGATGCCAGCGGCGGGTGATGTCGGAACACTTTTTATGAAGGAGCGAGCGATGATTTCAAGCACAATTCGGCACGCCCTGGTGGGCGTGATTTGTTCGCAGTCATGGGTTGGTGCCGCGCGGGCGGATTCGATCAAGTTCGAGACGATGGCACCCAAGGGGAGCGCGCTGGTCATCGCCGCCAAGGACCTCGACGCAACTGCCACGCGTTTTATGGCCGGACCGCTTGGGCAAATGTTGAGCGCCCCCGAAATCGCCGCCGAAGTTTCCGCGGCGCGCAAGGAGTCGGAACGCAAACGATCCGCGGAACTTCAAGCGCTCGGAATCGATGTCGAGAGTGTTCCGTGGCCGGGTCCTCTTGGGCTCTCACTCTTCGTCGAGCGAAACGAAGAACTCGACGCGCCGGAAGTCGGTCTCTTGCTCTGGGCAGACTATGGCGAGCGAGCCGATGCGGCCGGCAAGGTCTTCGATGGGCTGATTCGAGAACTCGAGAAGGATGCCGCGCGGCCATTCGAACAGGTCGAGATTCAGGGTGGCATCAAGGCCACGCGCGTTGAGTTGCCGCAGCCGGCCGAAAGTGATGATCCGCAAGATCCGCAGCCGCCGCGCCGTCGGCCGCCACGGGGGATGGATGCACTCGGCGGGATCACCCAGATGCCCGAGGCGCTCTTTTTTATTCGCGTGGGATCCCAGTTCTTCGCGGCGAGCAACATTCCGGCGCTCGAGGATGCGATTGCTGCGGCGAGCGGAAAGCAAGTGGAGTGCGTCGCCGACACCGAAGACTGGCGTGGGATGACTGGAATCGTGGGCGAGCAGGATCTGTCGGCCACGTTGATCTTCGCGCCGCTTGAGGAACTCGTGGCGCCGATGTTCGCGGGACCCATGGCAAGTGTGCCGGTGATCCTCAAGGAACTCTTCGGCGATGTTCGCGCGCTGGCGCTGACCATGCGCGGCGAAGAGAGCAGTGCGTTCATCGATACTTCACTCACCGCATATGTGCTGGGTGAAAAGATTGGCTTGATCGACCTGTTCTCGGAGTCCACGCCGATCGAAGCGCCTGCGGCACTGCTCGGCGATGAGGCGGTGACCTATCAGCGGTTCAATATCCGATTCGGAAACATTATGTCGATGATCGAGGGAGTTGTTGAATCACTTCCCGAGTATCAGTCCGATGCCATCGCGCCACTGCTTGAGCAGTATGGTCCTGGGCTCACCAAGGTGTTTTCATGCCTGGGACCCGAAGTTTCAACCCTTTCACGCAAGTCATCGGACGGCGCTGGGGAAACCCGTGCGGTCACCGCGATTCGATGCACCGATGAGAAGGCGACCAACGCGCTCCTCGCCACCATCCTTCCTCAAACGGGCCTCATGCCGCGCGACTTTCAAGGGAACATTGTCTACGGGGGCGAATCGCTCGAGACGGAGTTTGGTTTGGGTGGTGGAGCGCTTGTGTTCGGCGCGCCACAAGCAGTCGAGCAAGCTCTGCGATCAGCGAGCGATGCCACCGGGAAGTCCCTGAGCGAAGATCCGATCTATCGAAGCGCACTCGCCGCCCTGAACGGCGGAGCAGTTGTCGGGTGGGGTTACACCGATATGCCGACGTTCATCGAAAGCAACCAGAAGGCACTCGCGGAACTGCAATCCGAGCTGCCGGAAGATTTGGTGGTCGATCCCGACGCGACCGAAGATGAGGACGAGCTCGATGTCGTCACACCCTTCCAGTTTGGTCCTGCAACGCTGCTTCCCCTGCAGAAACTCGACCATGCCGCGCTGAGCCGCTATGTCGGTCCCCTGGTGTGGGACATTCGAAGCGAACCCAAGTCGTTGAGCGCTCGGTTTCGCTGGCTGCCGGTCATTCCGTCAACGAAGTAGTGGATTGTTCACCCGTTGCAAGAACGCCGCCGCGGCGACCGCGGTTGGGTTGTCGTCGTTCGCGGTGAGTCCAGTCCCGAGATCGTCGTGTTGTGCGGTGTCATCAACCGTGATCTCCACACCCGCCCGCATGCACATCGCACGCACATGGGCGAGAGAGACCACGCCATCCTGCCGCGCGGCGACAACGAGTAGTGGCACACCCGCCGCTGTCAGCGTGGTCATCGCCTCGGTCGTGCTTGATTCGCTGCCACAGATTGCATGCAGCCCAGCCGCAGCGATTGATGCGAAAGGTTGCGCTGGAAGCGCGCGCGCCGCGAGTCGATTGCGAAGTGGTTCGGCGAGGGATTCGTATGGGGCAAAGGCGACAACCCCCCCGAGCGATGCTGGGGTGATTCGCGCCGCAGCGCGCAGGGCGATGCTTGCCCCCAGCGAGTGACCCACCAGCAGGATGCGGCTGGGGGTGCCAGCGCTTTGCGCCCCCTGAGCAAGGATCTCGTTGGCAAGTGCCACGAGATCGGCAACATCAGATGTGCCGAGCGAGGAGGGTCCAGCCGGGGAGTCCCCATGACCAGCGAGATCGATGAGCCACACGGACTCGCTGGCATCCAACCAAGGGCGGATCCGCCGCAGCGAATCAATTCGTGACCGCCGCCAACCATGCACGATGATGGTGACGATTCCACTCTCGCAAGCTTTGCCGCGCACGCGCCAGGCCGATTGCTGTCTTCCCCACAGCTCGGCGCTCGCCTCCAATCCCATCGCCGCAGGATCGATGGGAATTCCGCGGGCCAGCGCCCAGCCAGTTGTGGCCCGCGATGGGTGGCGCGCGTCGATGACAATTCCAATGATGAAGGCGGTTGCAGCGGTGATCCCACCGATCAAGAACAGGAGTGCCAGACCCATCGGCGCGCGCTCCGTCAGCCTTCTCGCGGCAATCGCAGGAGCGTTGCACCTTCGCGGCGGCGGGAGTCGAGAAATCGTTCGCCAGCGGCGCGGGCGGTCCCCTCAGAAAGCGCGGGCAAGTTGACTTCGACATTGAGCAGGGCACACTCGAGTGCCGTGTGCGCGAAGCGCTTGGCGATGTTCAAATCACTCGCCAGCTGCGCCGAAGTGATCGACGACATCGACCCGAGTGCGGCCAGAACTCCCATCGCGAGGTCGGCGATCGCACTTGGTGCGGCGATCGCTTCGGTCACGGTGCTCTGCCAGTCGGCGCGGGTCGCGCGCTCCGCGGCTGGAATCTTCCACATCGCGTTGAGCGCGCAGTAAGCGGATGCGTCTCGGTCGGCGAGGTCGAGCGCTTCGCTGCGCGCCTGCCCAAGAAACTGGGCGAGATGTTCGAGGCGCGAGCGATGGACAGCAAACTTTGGTTTGTCGACCGAGTATTCGATCACCATCGATCCCAGTGCTGCAGCCTGTGCCAGAAGACACGCTGACGCCGCGCCACCCCCAGGGACTGGCTCCTTTGCAGCGAGCGCCAAGGTGAATGCGTCGAGGGTCAGGTCGGCGAGGCGCCCCGTGCTCATGTTCGAATCTCCGCGCTGAGTCTGCTGGTGAAGAGCGCGTTGAGCCGAGCGATGTGCGGCTCAACCTCTTCCCGCTTGAGCGTTCGATCCGCGGCGCGAAAGGTCAGTCGCAGTGTGACGGACTTGCGATCTGCGCCGGTCTGCTTTCCTCGAAAAGTTCCCAGAAACGAAATGGATTCGAGATCAGGCAGCGCCGCCTCGCGAACGGTCGCTTCGACCTGCGCCCACGGGACCGACTCTGCGACGGTCAGCGAGAGATCGCGGTCAAGCAGCGGACTGTTGAGCAACTGCGGCGCGCGGGGAGTCGGCGGGTACGAGCTGGCCAGGCGCTCCCAATTGAGTTCAGCCGCAGCAATCGGTCCTTCGAGACCAGCAGATGCGAGCGTCTTGGCATTGATCAAACCAATCACGCCCACGACGATCGAATCCACGCGGATGCATCCAACCGGATCGAGCGCCTGGGAAGCGCGCGCATTCGTATCGGCGGCCACCGAGGGGGCGATGGAAATGGCAGCGTGGCGCCCGCAGATTTCGCGGCCCAACCGCTCGACTGATCCGCGGCAGAGTCGATAGAGCGTCTCGGCATCACCCGGTTCTGCGACCAAGAGTGCGATCATCCGTTCTTCATGGTGACCCTCGGGGCCAAGCCAGAATGCGGCGGCATGCTCAAAGAGTCGCAGCGCGCGCGTCCCTCTGTCCTGATTCAGTTTGAGCGTCTGAAGCAGCGTTGCAAGCAGAGAGGGGCGAAGAATCGGCTCGCCGACTGCCCGCTCGTCCTCGATGCGAAGTGCGGTGAATGGAGCATCCAAGAACGGAGCAGCAGCCCGTTGTGATACGAGCGTCGGGCTGACAACCTCGACAAACCCAAGTCCCACTAGGCAATTCTTGGCGTGTCGCACTGCGCCCACCGCAGGTTGCGAATCAACAGGACGGATGCTCACCCGATCGACCATCGGAATGCGATCGAAACCTGCAAGTCGAACAACTTCTTCGATGAGGTCGATCTCGCGGGTGACATCCATTCTTCGCGGTGGGACCGTGCAATCGATTTGCGCGCCGATCCGCTTTGGTTCGAAGCCGAGCGCCGAGAGAATCTGCAGCACCTCAGTGGTGGGAATCGTAAATCCAGCAATCGCCTCAAGGCGCTCGAGTCGCAGCGACACGCGCGCGATCGGCGGGAGCGGGGGACCGGCGGTGGCAGACCCGGCGAGCGCCCTTCCTCCTGCGGTTTCGAGAATGAGCGAGACGAGCCGCTCAGCTGCTTCGTCCACCTCAGCGGGGTGCACACCACGCTCGAACCGAAAACTCGAATCACTTGAAATTCGCAGGCTTCGGCTGGTCAGCCGAACCGCGCTCGGATCGAATGCGGCCGCTTCGATGACAACATCCGTCGTCTTGTCGGAGATGGCTGTCTGCGCGCCGCCCTTCACACCAGCAAGAGCAATTGGGCGCGATGCGTCGGCGATTACCAATTCGCCGCCGGCGAGTTTGACTGGTTGTGCCCCCTCGCCAATTGGCAAGAACTCCTCGCCAGCAACCGCGCTGCGAACCTGAATCGCGCCGCCCTGAAGCGTCGCAAGATCAAAGACATGGGTGGGTTGGCCATATTCAAAGAGGACAAAGTTCGTGCAGTCCACCACATTGTTTCGCGGGACTTGGCCGATCGCGCGGAGCCGTTCCTGCAGCCAGGGCGGGCTCGGCGCGACGCGAATGCCTTGCACGACCCGCGCGGTGTATCGCGAACAGCGCAGGGGTTCGTGATTCGAAACCGAAATGACAGTTGTCGCCGCTGACCCGCAGCGCGGCGCGTTGATGGTGGGCATCCGCATCGTGCGGTCGCTCGCCGCTGCGATCTCGCGGGCCAGTCCGAGATGCGACAGGCAATCCCCGCGATTACTCGTGGTTTCGACCTCCTGGACGAAGTCGCCGCCTGGCAGCTTCTGGGAAGACTCACATGGAAAACCAACCGAAGTGAAGAGCGTCGCTTGCACCTCGGCCGTCGCGGGTGCCGAGAGGTAGTCGTTGATCCAATTCGCACTCGTTCGCATGCATCGCAAGACTACCCAACCCCACGCCGTGCTAGGCTGCGCGCATGATTGGCAGGTGGCGAAGGATCGCTCAACTTTCACTTGGGACACTGGCGACGATGGGTCCATTGGTTGTTGTGGGATGCACCGATGTTCGCACGGCCAAGATTCAAACTGCACCGACCCCGGCGGATCTCTCAATCGATGTCACCATCCTCACCGGCAGCGCAGCGAAGGATTTGCCGCAGGCCCACGCCCGCCAAGGCAAGTTCACACTTCTGAGTGATGGCAGCCTGCATAGTGATTACGGAGACAGTCTCACATTTCTCACCAGACCAGCGACGACGCGCTGGCTTTACCAACGACAGGTTGATGGACTTTGGCATCTGGCAGTGGACGCAGGATGGATCGATCCCGCCAAGTCAAGCGTGGATGTCTGGCCCGGTTCAGTTCAACCCGCCCATGACGAAGTTGTGTACATCTTGTTCTTTCACGCCGAGGGCACCGACTGGTGGTTTGTACGCAGATTCAAGACCTCCGATATTCCGGATCCCAAGGCGGTCGCCCTGGTGCGCAGCTTGTGCGACCTCGCCTGGGCAACGGATCGCGGCCCAGACCGAAATCTTCCCCATCGCTATGACTTCGGTCCCAATCCCTACGACGGATTTGAAAAAGCTCCGCCATTTTCATCGCCGCCCGCGACGAGTGCCGCGCAGTGATCTGGTTTCGTTCGCTCAGCTTGGCCTTGGCGATGCTGTGTGGATCGTGCAACACCCTTCCAACCCATATGGGGAAGCCCGGAGCGTGTGAGATCGCCCTGGTCATCTGGTTGCGCGCGCCTATGACTGCGCAGTATCAGTACTTCACAGTGGAGGATGGCACCTTCGCATACGGCGGTGGTCGCGATGCTCTCAATCTCAAGACCAGTTGGCAGACCGATCTCTCGCCCCAGCAGTGCGCCGTGATCGTGAAGTTCGCAGAGGAGGGGGGCTGGCTGGCCGAGAATCCGCCAGCGGGTGGCTGCGAGAAGGGTGCGCCCTGCGCCGACATCGCGGTTTCGGGAACGAGCGTGCGGCAACAATTCGTCCTGCCCGGGGAGAACCCGACTGTTGTGGCGGTGACCGATTACTTGGTCAAGATTGCTGATGTTCGGTTTCAGCAGGTGCTCGATCGACTGCCCGAGGCGGGGGAGCAACCGAGGTAGGCGGGGCGAGGCGATCGACGGAGACGGGATGGAATTGCGATTGACTGGTGCACGGTCGGTGCATAAGTCGCCGTCACAGAAAAACAGCGTTCATTTTCGGCGTGCGGTTCGAGGTGGCATATCGTCCACGCAACTTATTTTCAGGAGGCTTCAATGACAGAAAGTCATCGTGATGCCGCCGACGAGCAGTGGGGTCGACGACTCGAAACCGCATACCGAGAGCACCGAGAACTCATCGTGAATCTCTTGCGCCGTCGCTATCCGATGCAAGCGATTGAGGATGCGGTGCAGGAGCTCTTCACGCGCTGGCTCGTGCGCGCCCCCTCCTCGTCGGTCACGCGGGAAATCATGCTGCGCCCGGCATATCTCGTGCACTGCGTTCGTAAGCGCGTCATTCGCACGCTCGTGGATGACGAGCACCACCGGCTGTTGAGGAATCGTGCCACAGATCGTGGCGCGATCGACTCATCCGAAGGGACAAAGCGTGGCAGCGACCCCGCCCACTGCGAGGAACCACAGTTTGACTCTGCGCAACTCAACGACGCGATCGACCGACTGCCGCCGCACCAACAGGAGGTCATGCGCGCGCTCTGCTCTGAGAACCTCCGTCGCCACGAGAGTGGCCGTGCGTTTGGGTGTACCGAAGACTGCTTCGGAGTGCGGCGCCATCGCGGACTCGAGAAACTGAGAGAGGTCCTGACCCACCGAGCGGCCGACCATGTGCGGGTCGGCAGGAATTCGCCGAGCGCGCGATCAACGGGCGCAACTGTTGCTCCCTAGAATCGTTGTCGGATGTCCGACACAGCAGTGAACCCAGATCCGATCGTTGGAATAGATCTTGGAACAACCAATTCGCTTGTGGCATTCTGCGATGAGGCGGGTCCGCGAATCCTGGCGAGTGCGTCGGGCGAGCGAATGTTGCCCTCGGTTGTTCGATTTCTCGCGGGACAGCCCGTCGCTGTTGGCTTTGAGGCAGTTCGTTCCGCAGTCAATTTCCCTCGCGAAACAGTCTTCAGTGCCAAGCGCTTGATGGGGCGCTCATTCGCAGAGTCGCAGGGCATGGCTGATGGGCTGCAATTCGAAGTCGTGGCGGGTCCGCGCGGGCTGGCAGCTATTGGATCCGAGGGCGCGACCATTCTGCCACAAGAGGTCGCCGCCGTGATTCTCGCTGAGCTTCGTCAGAGGGCCGAGGCGCAACTCGGTTGCACCGTGCAACGCGCCGTCATCACTGTGCCGGCATACTTTGATGACGGTCAACGGCAGGCCACGCGCGATGCAGCGCGACTCGCGGGGCTCGATCCCGTGCGCATCGTGAATGAGCCGACCGCCGCCGCGCTCGCCTATGGAATCGGACGCACGGGCGTGGCAGAGACGATTGCGGTCTACGACTTCGGCGGCGGAACTTTCGACATCTCGATCCTGCAGGTCATTCCGGAAGAGCGCGCGGGTGATGGAATTCTCTTTCGGGTGATTGCCACGGCGGGCGACACTCATCTTGGCGGCGACGATCTCGATCGCGCGCTCGCCGAGCACTTGCTGCGAAGTGCTGGGTGCGGGTCGACTGGCGATCGTGCCATGGACAGCCTCACCCCCGCGACGCGTCAGGCACTGCGCGAGTTTGCGCAGGCGACCAAGGTCGCACTCTCAGAGCGCGATCGCGTCGATGTTGATTTGGATCTCGGCGATGGAATCCGCCTCAAGCGGTCCGTGACCCGCGAAGAGTTTGAATCGATCGCGATCCCGTGGGTTGATCGCACGATCGCGGCCTGCGAAAGGGCGATGGGCGATGCGAGCAAGGTGGCGATCGATCGCGTTATTCTGGTCGGAGGATCCACGCGAATTCCACTGGTGCGGGCGCGGGTTGGCGAATTCTTCGGGCTCGATCCCTACACGGCGCTTGACCCGGACTGCGTGGTCGCACTTGGTGCGGCGACCCAAGCAGCCGTACTGCAAGGCACTCGCCGCGATGTGCTCTTGCTCGATGTCATTCCACTCTCACTGGGGATCGAAACAGTTGGCGGTGCCGTTGCCAAGTTGCTCACCCGCAACGCGTCGATCCCAGCGCGGGCTCGCGAAATGTTTTCGACCAGCGTTGACAATCAAACCAATGTGAAGGTCCATGTGCTGCAGGGCGAGCGCGAGATGGTCGCGGATTGCCGATCGCTGGCGCGATTCGAACTGCGCGGTATTCCTCCGATGCCGGCGGGCATACCCCAAATTGAAGTGGAGTTTCTGGTCGATGCCAATGGCGTGCTTCAGGTCACCGCAGGTGAGCGCCGCAGTGGCTGCCGCGCCGTTGTGCAAGTGGTGCCCTCCTTTGGTCTCACTCCAGATGAGGTCGATCGAATGGAGCGCGAGAGCGTCACCCATGCGCGCGCGGATATGCATCACCACCGCGTGGTTGACCTCGCCGTGAATGCGGCGCTGGACATCAAGTGGATCAGCGAGGCACTTGATCGCACCAGAAGCGATCTGGCGCCTGCCTATGTCCAGTCGCTCGCGGAACTGATCACGAAACTGCAGGAAATGATTGAGCGTGCCCGCGCCACACCCCAGGATGTTGACGCTGACGCATTCCACGCCGCCAAAGAAGCGCTCGATCGCGCCAGCGTTTCGATGCACGAACAGTCGATTGCCCGCAGTTTGCGGGGTATGTCGACCCAACACAGGGAGAGGATTCCATGAGCGATTTCAAAGTGGCGGTCATCATTCCAGCCGCGGGAGCGGGCACTCGATTTGGTGGCGATAAACTGGGGCAAGACCTCGGGGGACGGCCGCTGCTGCTGCGCACCGTCGAACTCTTCACCAAGCGCGAAGAGGTCGGGTCGATCATCGTGGCAGCGCCACCCGACGCACTCGATGAGTTTCGGTCGCGCTATGGAGCGCAGCTCGGATTCCATGGCGTGGTCATCGTTGCCGGCGGACGCAGCGAGCGCTGGGAAAGTGTTCAGAACGCCCTCGCAGCCGTGCCGGAAGATTGCACGCATATCGCCGTGCATGATGCCGCGCGACCCGGAACAACAGACGCACTTCTGACTCGTGTGTTCGATGCCGCCAAGGTCGCGGCGGCGGTTGTCCCGGGCGATCCAGTTCATTCAACCCTCAAACGGGTGAGCGCGGAGACATTTCTCGCGGCTCCAGATGACGCAGTCGCGGATGCCATCCTCGGCGATGCTGGTCGCGATGCGGTTCGTGGTCGCCGGGTGGAAGCCACAGTGGATCGCACCCGCTTGATGGCGATTCAGACGCCGCAGATATTTGCTGCAGAACTTCTTCGCCGCGCGTATGCGCAACCCGATCTCACCGGCGCGACGGACGATGCGATGCTGGTTGAGCGTCTCGGGGAACCCGTGCTGGTGGTCGATGGGGATCCACGAAACATCAAGGTCACAACCACAGCGGACCTGGCGATTGTCCGAGCGATTCTGGGACATCGTCCACCCGAACAGCGACCTGTTCACAAGCGGTTCTGACAGCAGCCCGCCGTGGATCAGGGGGTGCGAATCTTGCTGCCTTCCATGGTCAATTCGGCGCGGCGGCTCGGAGGTAAAGCGCTCGCGCTCTTCGATGGGCAATTCGGGCAGGCGGCGCGCGCGCGCTGGCTCGGAATGAAAGGACGAACCACAAACCAAAGCGCGGTGATGACGATCGCTGTCGCGACCCAGAATTGCCAGTCATCGATGGGAAACGAATTCATGTCATCAGACGATAGGTGAGGAATGCTGCGCCGTATGCGACAGCGGTCATGTACACGAACTGCATCACGGCCCACTTCCACGAGCCGGTCTCCCGGGCGACAACAACCAGGGTCGGCAGGCACTGCATGGCGAGAACGAAGAAAACCAAGAGCGAAGCCGAGGTTGGCAGTGTGAAGAGTGGGAGCCCGCCATCGCGGGTTGCGGTGCGGACCCTCTCAAGCGTGCCAGAATCTTCACCGTCCGCGTCGTGACCAGCGCCGGTGAGCACGAAGACTGTGGTCGTGAAGACCTCGCGAGCCAGAAAACTCGTGAGCACCGCGACCGTGAGTTGGCGATCAAGCCCAATGGGCGCGAAGGCAGGCTCGAACAACCCTCCGAGTTGCCCAGCGAAGGAACCCGCCTGCTGTTCCCTCTCGTCGATGCGCGATGCTTGCGCTCGCAACGCTTCCGCGGCCTCTGGATCAGCGACCTGTACTTCGACAGCGCGCGCTTCGAGGCTCGCGCATTCGGCACTGCTCGGCGACTTTGGATACGCGCTGAGCCACCACATGACGATGGCGATGGCGAGAATGACGCTCCCGGCATTCTTGAGAAAGATGAGTCCACGGTCGACGGCAATCTTGAACGCTGCAGGAACGCTCGGGAGCCGATAGTCGGGAAGTTCGAGCATCATCGGGGCGGTCGGTCCGCGCAGAATTGTCTTGCGCAGGAGTGCGGCGGTTGCGAGTCCTGCCAACGCTCCCAGCAGATAGCAGGCGGTGAAAGCCATTCCAGCTGCAAGTGGTCTTCCCGCAAACAAGATGCCAGTCAGGAGTGCGTACACAGGAACGCGCGCGCTGCAACTCATGAATGGTGCAATGAAGATCGTGGCGAGCCGATCGCGTTGATCTGGAATCAACCGCGTGGCCATGATTCCTGGCAACGCGCAGGCATGGGATGAGAGGAGCGGCATGAACGCTTGCCCGGGCAAACCAAATCGGCGCATGGTGCGATCGACGGCGAAGGCGGCGCGTGCCAGATATCCCGAGTCTTCAAGAAGTGCGAGCAGGAAAAAGAGCAGCACGATCTGTGGCAGAAAGACGACCGTCGCCGAGACGCCACCGACGATTCCATTCACCAGCAAGTCTTGCAAAGTGCCCGCCGGGATCGCCGCCGCGACCGCGCTCCCGACCCACGCGAAGATCGAGTCCACCGCATCCATCGGAAACTGTGCCAGCCAGTAAATCGAGGCAAAGAGCAGGGCCATCATGAAGGCAAAGCAGAGGATCCCCAGCAGCGGATGCGTGAACGCCGCGTCGAGTCGGTCGTGAATCGTCATCTCCGCACTGTCGGTTCGCGCAGGATGCGCGGCAATTTGTGAAAAGGTCTCCGCCGCCCAGAGGGCGCTCGTGGTCGACCCCGGCTCTGTTGCTGGATAGGGTTGCGGTGGCTTTGGAACGCGCGACTGCAAGGCGGTCTTCGTCAACGCGTCGAGCAGCCGATCCATCCCCTGGCCAGTTCGTGCGGAGGTCGCGATGACCGGAACACCAAGCACCTCCGAGGCGGCGTGTTCATCGATGACCAGACCACGGCGCTCTGCAAGGTCTGCCATGTTGATGGCGATCACCGTTGGAAGTCCACGGCGCAGGGCACTGGCCGCGAACTGCAAGTTGCGGGTGAGATTGTTGGCATCGAGAACGACCAGCGCTCCGTCGGGTCGACCATCACCGATTCGTCCCTCAAGACACTCCGAACAGAGTCTGCTCTCGGGCAGTTCCAGAAGCAAACTGTAAATCCCAGGCAAGTCGATCAGATCGAACTCCTGTCCAGTCTTCGTGATGCAACGGCCGACTTGATGCGCCACCGTGCTGCCCGGGAAATTTGCGGTCTTGGTTCGCATGCCGCAGAGTCGATTGAAGAGAGTGCTCTTCCCAGTGTTGGGATTCCCCAGCAGTGCGATGCGCGGCGTCACGATCCGTTGGGCTCGAGTGGGGTCACCATGATTCGCTCGGCGATGTCTCGCGGAAGACCGAGTCGGGTCTGATCGATCTGAATGATGCACGGAGTACCCGCTCGGCAGACACGAACCTCGCATTTCTCACCGAGCCCCATCGCGGCGAGCAGGCAGCGATGTTCGCTTGGCAGGGCATCGAGTGCCGAGCATTCAACGGTCGCGCGCTGACCGCGACCAAGTTGAGTGAGTGGTATTTTCAGCGGGCTCTTTGCCATCGGGGGATGGTATTGAGACTCAGTCTCACAATCAACTTGACCACTCGGAACCCTATTCGCTTTCCTTTCGATAGGTCTCGCGGCGCGAGGCATAGTCGCCCGGGGACTCATCGAGACTCGGAGATTGACCAGCCTGCCACTGGGCATGCAGGCGCTCGAGGAACGGGACGCACCAGTGGCAACCGGTCCCGGCGCCGAAACACTCGGAGAGTTGGCTTGCCACGCGGGGGCGTTCGCAGTCGAGAAAAGCGTTGAGTTTTCGCAGGCTCACGCGAAAGCAGAGGCAGACATGATCGTCGGGATCCATCACTGCCCCGAGATTTCAGTCAGCTGCGTGCCGTTGACGATCCAGCGCGAAGCGCAGTAAGGAGCCACGGCGGTTCCATCGCGGTACCAGGGACCACCCGCGGCGTGCTCGGCGGAAAACTCGATGCGTGGATCGATCGTGCCGGCGAGTTGGTACAGCGCCGCCTTGTCGTTGGAGAGTTGGAGGCTGTCAGGCTCGGTTCCAACCATTTCAACGAAGAAGGGGCTGCCCATGTCGTTGCCCGCTGCGTCGACTGCGTGGCAGACCAGCCCGACATTGCTCGTCGAGACGCGAGAGGGCTCGGTATGGACGACGCGGACGCTCCAATCGATTGGTTGGGCGAGAATTCGGTTCTGCACAATCGCCCAGCGTTTGAGCTTGAGAGTGAAGTCGTCAAAATCGTCTGTCTGGTCGATTGAAACGGGAGGTTCTGTTCCGAATC
>SIAB01000052.1 GCA_009692015.1 Phycisphaerales bacterium | reverse complement strand
GCCGCCAGAATTCCAGCGACATGCGTGCCGTGTCCGCCGCACACATCCGTCGTATCGGTGGTGCCAAGTGGAATGTTTCGACCGGGGAGAATCCGTCCCGCCAATTCTGAATGTGGGGAGATGCCACTATCGAGCACACCGATGACAATTGCTGGGTTGCTGGAAGTGATCGACCACGCGTTGGTCGCGCGAATGTCCGCGCCGACTGTTCCAGCAGACTGCCCCGTATTGAGGAGTGAGTACTGCGTTGTGAAACTCGTGTCGTTTGGAATGTCGGCGAGACCGCCGGTTCCATCCACTTCAGCGACTTCGAATCCATCCCATGATGCGCGCAGGAGGTCGGCGACTGCCAGGGCATTCGAGCCAGGAGCAATCGACACGCGGTACCAGCGATCGAGTCCCAGGGCGCGCGCGACGTCGGCGTTCTTGGGTTGCTCGCTTGGGATCCGATCAACCTTCGAGACACCGAGCGCTTGCATGATCCGTCCGAGATCTGCTTCGGGTGCGGCGGCTTGAGTCTGGAAGGTCCAGAGTCCACCTTGCGCCTGCACGGGAGCGCATCCCGCACGCACGCGAACGAGGACATGATCGCGCGAAAATGGCGACTCGTCGCCGGCAATCTTCTGCGCTGCGCCGTTCTCGCCGAGCGCGAAAATGAGCGCGACAAAAAGCGCAGCCGAGGCAACCCGGTGTGGGCGCGTTCTGAAGATTGGCATCTGCCGAGTCATCGGTCAAAAGCGTAGGCTGCCTTGCTTCGGCAGTCGTTCGCTGTGTACAGTCCTCCGCTGCTTACTATTCCTTCTAGGACCACAAATGCCAACGAACCTCTACACATTCACCTCTGAATCCGTCTCGATGGGCCATCCGGACAAGATGGCGGATCAGATCTCCGATGCCGTCCTCGACGCCATGCTGGCGGTCGACCCACTTTCTCGCGTCGCCTGTGAGACTTTGCTCACCACCGGTCTCGCTGTCATCGCTGGAGAGGTCACGTGTCGCGGTTATGTGGACATCCCAAAGGTGGTACGCGACACGGTCATTCGCATCGGCTATGACGCGGCTGAGAAGGGCTTCGATGGCCGCTCCTGTGGCGTGCTGGTGACGCTCGGTCGCCAATCACCCGACATCGCCCGCGGCGTGGACGCGGGAAGGAAGTCGGCGAAGAAGAAGGAGCAAGGCGCGGGCGATCAAGGCATGATGTTCGGATTCGCCTGCCGCGAAACGCGCCAGTTGATGCCACTGCCAATCATGTTGGCGCACCGACTCGTGGCCCGGCAGGCAGAAGTTCGCCAGAAAGAAATCATCAAGGGACTCCGTCCCGACGCCAAGAGCCAAGTTGCTGTCGAATACGAGGGCCGCACCCCGCGCAAGATCGTCAATGTCGTCTTGTCGACGCAGCACGATCCGATGTGGAATGAGTGCCAAGGAAAGTTGGGTGAAGAAGTTCTCAAGCACATCATCCGACCGGTGCTCGGAGATTGGTGGCATGATGGCGTGAAGGTCTGGGTCAATCCAACAGGTCGATTCGAGATTGGTGGACCGCACGGAGACTGCGGTCTCACCGGTCGCAAGATCATCGTCGATACTTATGGCGGTCGCGGACGACACGGTGGCGGGGCCTTCAGCGGCAAGGATCCCTCAAAGGTGGATCGCTCCGGCGCGTATATGGCGCGGTACATCGCCAAGAACATTGTCGCGGCTGATCTCGCAGAGGTCTGCGAAGTTCAGCTTGCCTACGCGATCGGCGTGGCGCAGCCGACATCGGTGCTCATCGACACCCAGGGCAGTGGAAAGATTCCAGATGCAAAGTTGTCGCGGATCGTCGAGACTGAATTTGATCTCACCCCCCGTGGCATCGTCGACATCCTGGGACTCTTGAATCCGATCTATTCGCACACGGCCTATCACGGTCACTTCGGTCGTGAGCCAGGCGAAGGCGGCAAGGGATCGTTCCTCTGGGAACGGGCCGACCGAGCGCCCGCGCTTCGCAAATCGGCGGTGCGAGTGAAGAGCAAGTGAGTTCGATCCAGTGAGCGCCCGCGTCGCGACTCCCGCCCGTGCCGCGGCGCTGACCCGAATACTCGGGCAGGTGTCGTGCTTCCCGGAACTGCGATTTGATGCGAGATCACCGCGACCGGCACGTGAAGTGCGGGCGGCTATCGGCGTCGGTGGCGATCAATCGGGCGATTCGGATGTCCGCGAGAGCGCGCAGATCGATGAGAGTTCGCAGGGCGAGTTGCCCGCGCCGAGTGGTGGACTCGCCGGGGCCATCGAGTTTGCAACGCTGCGGCATTGGTTGACGGCAGAGTCGATCGCGCGCGTGATGTGCACCCGGCCATGGCTCGAAGTGCAGCCGGAAGTTCGCGCCGCGCTGCTGGTGGGCGCCACGCAAATTTTCTTTATGCCGCGCGAGCCTGTTCATGCAGTCGTCGATGACTGCGTCAGTTGGACTCGTGGTCGCTTGCAAGCTGGCGCTGGCGGATTCGTCAACGCACTCCTGCGGCGCATCGCGGGTTTGCGCGGTGTGCTCCTCCCCGCAAGCGACAAGACGGCCTGGTGGGAGATGGCAGATGCGATCCCACTGCCCGATGGCACCGTGCTGAAACTCAACGAGCCGGTTTTTTCCGCCGACCCAATCGCGCGACTCTCTGCGCAGACGAGTCACCCGATGGCGCTGATCGCCCGGTGGTCGGGGGCACGCGGGATGGCGACGGCGCGCACACTCGCTGCCCACAATCTGGTTCAGATGCCCATCGTGATTCACTCGGGTTCTGGGCGGTCGATCGGTGATGATCCGATGCTGGCAGAACATTCCGTGCGGCACAGCCATGAGGGCTTCGCAGTCTGGACTGGATCGACTGGTGATCTTGCGCGGGCGCTGCAGGCGCGCAGCGATCTCATCGTGCAAGATCCGGCGAGTGCGCGGGCGGTCGACTCGACGCGCGATCTTTCGCCCAAGCGCATTCTCGATGCTTGCGCCGGTCGCGGCACCAAGGCGGTGCAGTGTGCGATGCGCCATCCCAATGCCGAGGTTTGGGCGACGGATCCCGACCTGCAGCGACTCGACACACTGCGCGCGCGCGCGAAACCCTTCGCGAATCTGCGTGTCGTCGAACTCGCCGAACTTGGACGGCTTCCGAGGTACTTCGACCTTGTCATCCTCGATGTGCCCTGCTCGAATACGGGTGTACTCGCGCGCAGACTCGAAGCACGCTATCGATTCACCGACCGCAATCTTGACGAACTCACCCGACTGCAACGCGGCATCGCAGATCATCATCGTGGACTATGCGCACCGGGCGGCACACTCATTTGGAGCACCTGCAGTTTGGACAAGGCAGAGAATCAGGATCAAGTGCGCTGGCTTGCCAAGCAGAGCGGCGGACGCGTGGTGGGCGATGAAGAGTTCTTGCCGCAGGGGGCGCCGGGGGATCCACCAAGTGAATGCACCGATGGTGCGTATCACGCGCGAATTGCAATCGCGTGATGCGGTCTTGAGGTCGGGTGTCCCAATCGATGCATCGGCAATCTGTAGGATTCTGAGACGATGACCACCACTCCCCCAACATTTGCGAGCCTGATGCCTTCTTCAGTTGAGCCACCCGTGTGGATCAAACGCCTCGGAGGCGTCGCCGTTGCCTTCGGCATTCTCGGGATTCTCGTAGGGCTCTGCGGCATTGGCAGTGCCATCTTTATGGACAAATTGGCTGGTCTGATCCCAATCAACGCGGGTAGAGGCTCGGGACCCTCACTAGTTGAGGTGATGGCGGCGACGTCGAAGTACCAGGCGCTTGCGCTCACCAACGGAGTGCTCTCGATGGCTGTCGCGGGGATCCTGCTCTATGGCGGAATCAAACTTCTCCAGCAGCGTGCAAAGTGTCGATCGATTCTCCTCAACTGGGCTGTCCTCAAATTCGTTGTTGCAATCAGCGGAACCTGGATCGCCTACCTCTCACAGCGTGCACAGATGGAAGCCCTGCCAGGCGGCATAAATCCCATGTTTTCCGCAGAAAGCTGGGAACTCCTCCAGAATATCCTGCTCGGCTCGATGTTTGTGTGGCTGATCGCGCTACCGATCTTTGTGATCGTGTGGTTCGGTCGAAGCAAGATCAAGAGCCAGATTGCCACCTGGGCGTAACGCGATCACTCAGCGATCTGCGAGCGCGAGATCCGCGCTTTGCAACTCTTCGAAGAGCGCCTCGGGTGTCTGCGCCAAGCAAGCCCGCTCGCGCGTGGCAATGTTTGAGAAGATGCGGCTGATGCGATGGAGCACCTGGATGTGCTCGGTCATTTTTTCTGGAGGCGATGCGAGCAGCACGATCAAGCGCACTGGCCGGCGATCGATCGACTCAAACTCGATCGGCGCGCGCGGCCGACCGATTGCAATCACCGGACGCAGAACACCGGCGCATTTTCCGTGCGGAATTGCCAAGCCCTCACCGATCCCAGTCGAGCGCTGCTGTTCGCGCTCCCACACCGACTTCTTGAGAAGTTCAGGATCCGTCACCGCACCCGTGCACGCCAGCGCATCCACCAGCTCTTCAAGCGCGCCGCGACGATCGCTCGCCACCAGCGGCACACGAATGGCACTTGGGCTGAGAATGTCGGCGATGGCGAGATTCATACGGGGGATCAAGCATAGCCATTCAATGTGCTTGGTGACTTCCGCGAAGCTCAATCGCGCGCGCGGTGGCCCGCTCGGCGCTCGCCGAATCGCTCGATGCCCGACAAGCCTCTGCCAAGATGTCGTAAAGCGTCGGCTCTTCGGGGGCGATCTCGATCGCTCTCTTGATGGTCGCGAGCGCCTCCGCAGGCTGGCGAAGCCGCAGCTGTCCCATCGCGACCGCGCCATGCGCGAATGCGTTGCGCGGCTCGCTCGCCAGCGAAAGCCGAGTCAAGGCGATCCCCTCTTCGACATCACTCACATTTCCCTTCTCGATCAGCAGCATCGCCAGACGGCGCGCTGCGAGGGCGTGACCGGTGGACCCACTGGCGACCGCGCGCGCAACGGCGATGGCTTCCTCAATGCGACCGGAGCTGGCAAGCCACTGGATGTGCTCCTCTGCGAGCGTCGAAAACTGGGGGTGGGTTCGCGCGATCCCGTCGTAGTAGCGATCCGCTTCGCCTGGATGATCGACCGCCCGAATCACGCGGCCCAGCAGCATCGCCGTTGACTCCTGACTGTCGCGGGCGAAAGTTGCCTTGGCGATCGCCAGGCTTGTTGACAGATCGCCGAGCACCGCGTTCAACCACACTCGCCGAAAATCGATGGCGCTTTGCGGTCCCGAAAAGAGCGCGATCCCGCCCGCATCGAGCGGCAACGATCGTTCGTACCACGCTAGGGCGCGGCGCGCGGCGGCCTCCATCTCGAAGGGAATCTCCGGCTGGTTGGGGCTGAACACCACCGCCTCGGGAAGTTGCACCTGCAAGTCGTTTCGAAATGCCCGCCAGGCCATGATGTTGACTGCCAGCGAATCGGCCAGACCGAGGGTGATCACACCCGTGAGTGCTAACCAGGCGAAACCGAGTGGTTGAATGCTCCCCTTGCGAACCAGGCTGAAGCGGTGGAATCCTGTGGCTGATCGTCGGATGATGTGCCAGGACTTCCACGACATAAATGCGAAACAGGCGGCGATACCAGAGGCAAAGAGAAGCGGCACGGTTGCTTTGGCCGCGCTCGCGCCGAATGGAAAGTAGACCGCGTAAAAGGCAAAGAGCGCGGCGACCAGAATCCCCCACTCGGCCGTCGCCGAGAGATCAAACTTTTTGGCTGCTTTCGGCGAGACTTCTACACCGATCGCCGGCTTTCCAATTCCAAAGTAAAGCGCCTCCTTGGGACAGACAGAAACGCAGTCGAGACACTTCATGCAGCCGGGGTCGGTGACCATTCCGTAGAGCGCCACCTCTTCATGCACGCGAACATTCGAGGTGCAGACAGCGGTGCAGTGACCGCATCCCTCGCAAGCATCGGTGACACGAATGCGACCGACCGCCAATTGTTCCACGGGGGCAAAGACACCGCCGTATGGACAGGCGTAGGTGCAGTAACCCTTCTGTCCCAGAAACCAGACTGTGAGAAATCCGCAGACCAGCAGAAATGGGATCGACATCGCCAATCCTGGCATCGTCGCCCAGAAGTCAGTCGTTGTCAGCTTCCACGAGAAGGACATTGGGATGAGATCGGGCTGCACAAACGGGGCAATGGCGAAGCGATAGACAGCTGGCCAGACGAACATGTAGAGCGCGAGCGCGAGCGGAATGAAACACAGCAATCGCGAGCGAAATGCCTTGGGCCGGCCACCAAATCGGCGCAGGATGGATGCGCAATAGTCCTGCAGCATGACGATGTGGCATCCCCAACCGCAGAACCATCGACCGAGGATCGCAGTCGAGAGGATGGCGACTCCGAAGAAGATGAACCCAACGGTGATCGCGCCGTGCTTGATGGTCTCCATCGATTCGCTCGGCTCGATGGGCGCGAGTGTCACCCCAACCACGAGCCATTGAATGAGGTGGGCGATCATCAGAAGTTGCACGATGATGAGGATCGTGAATCGCCGTGCGGTCGAGAGCGACTTCCGAATCGGCTGAGTCGCGGGGATCGTGCAGGTTCGAGACGACGAAAGCAGCGGCAGTGGAAGTGGATCCCGAGGCATCAAGCGAATAGTACGCATCGAATGCATGATGATCCTTCTATACTCAGACCCGGCGATGACACGCGATTACTACGAGGTACTTGGGATCGCGCGTACTGCGACTGCCGATGACATTCGGCGCGCGCACCGCAAGCTCGCCAAGGAGTTTCATCCCGACAAGAACAAGGCTCCTGAGTCTGCCAAGCGATTCTCCCAAGTGCAGGAGGCCTATGACACGCTTTCAGACCCTGCCAAGCGAGCGCAATACGATCAGTTTGGCGCGAGCGGTCCGGGTGGAAACCCCTTCAGCGGTCGTGGCGCAGCGCAGGGACAATCTCCCTGGCAGCATGCGGATGAGCAAGATCTTGGAGACATGCTCGGCGGGCTCGGCGGCATCGGCGACTTCTTTCGAACGGGCGGTTCTGGGCGCGGTCGGACCGCGAAGCCGCGCGCCCATGCCGGTCAGGATGCTGAACTTGAAGTCACCGTCGATTTCATGACTGCGGCGGTCGGCGGCACGCGCAGCGTGCCGACGCGCGATGCGGCTGGCAAGACCGAGGCGATTGATGTGCGCATCCCTGCCGGCATTTCGAGCGGCGGATTCCTGCGAATTCCGGGCAGGGGCTTTCCAGGGTCTGGGGGCGGTCCACCCGGTGACCTCATGCTGGTCATCCGCGTGGCGCGGCATCCATGGTTCCACCATGTTGGATTGGACATCTCAATCGAAGTTCCGATCACGATTGTTGAAGCGGCCCTGGGAACCACGGTCGACATTCCGCTCCTCAAGGGATCGGTCTCGCTTCGCATTCCGGCGGGGAGCACCAGCGGGCAAAAACTTCGCCTGCCCGGCAAGGGGATCGCTCCAACTGGCAAGACCGCCGGTGACTTCTTCGCGGTGCTTCAGATTGTCGCGCCAACGACACTTGATGCCACCGATGCCGCAGCGCTGAAGGAACTCGGCGCGAAGTTGCCCAATCCGCGCGAGCGCCGCTGGTTGTAACTGTCAGCGATAGCGCGACACGGCGTGGAGAATTGTCTGCCGCACCGTTTCTGAATCGCGGATCACCGACCACTCGAGTTCATGTTCCACTCGAACATGTGGATGAGTGCGACGCTTCTCGGCTTGACTTGCAGGGGTTTGGGCCTCCTCGAAAAATCTCCCACGCCCGGCTCGCCGCGCCCGACGCACCCCAATCGAAGGCCCGCGCAGGATCGCCAGCGATCCCGTTCGCCCGATGCGTTCCATCCTGCGGCGCGGTTGGCCAATTCCTGCGACCTCACCAAGCAGGCACTCGCACACTTCAGGGATCACACCCCGACGAACGACGATCCTGCGATCGGTGAGAACATAAAGTCGAACACACCAATCGACCGATTGCCACGCGGCGCGAGCGACGATGATTGCGGCTGATGCCAGCAGCGCCCCGCGAAAGTCCCACGGAATGGAGGGATCGAGCGATGCCAGCATCAGCGCCACGCCCGCTGCCGCAGCAGCCGGAAGTGCGCGCATACTCGACACAACGATGAACCAGGCGCTCGGACGGATCATCAGGAGCACCGTCTCGTCATCGCGGATCACCTGCGGTGCACTCTGCACTTCGTCGCTGGCAGTTGCCAGGGTTGGGCTCATCTCTTCACACCTGCGCGAATTGCATCTGCGCCGAGTACCCCAACGAAGGGCATGTTGCGAAACTCGTCGTTGAAGTCGAGTCCGTATCCCACAACGAAGACATCTGGTATGTCGAATCCGATCATCTCGCAGGGTGTCGAGAGGGCGGGTTCGCGTTGCTTGCGAAGCAGCACGCAGGCGCGAAGCGAGGCGACGCCGCGGGTGGCCATCTCGGCGCGAAGTAGGCGAAGTGTTCCGCCAGAGTCGAGAACCTCATCGACCACAATGACATGCTTGCCCTCGAGATTCTTTGGGATCGCTGAGCCCAGAACCGCTCCCTGACTGGTGGTCGATGCACCATAGGAGCGCACGCTCACCATCGAGATGGCAACACGGGTTGGGATCGCCCGCATCAGGTCGGCGACAAAGACCACCGCGCCAGTCAGCACGGCGATCAGAACGACATCTCGGCCATCGCCGAGTTCGACCGAAAGTTGCAATCCAAGTTCTCGCACCCGCCGCGCGATCGATGCCTCGTCGATGAGAACCTGTTCAATCCCCTGTTGCTGCCAATAGGCGGGAACCAGCGGAGAGTTCATCATGACTGCTTCCCGATTCGTCTGAGAATCATCGCAGTCGCCGTCTTGCCGTCGACCGAGCCAGCAGCTTGCTTCACGACCGCGCCGACAATGCGTCCGATCGCAGCCATCTTTCCAGCGCGAACATCCTCGGCCGCTTGGGTGTTTGCGGCGATCGCTGCATCGACCCATGCTTCGAGTTGCCCTTGATCTGTGCTGACCAGCAATCCCGCCGATGCCGCGAGTTCGCGCGCGGTGGACGGCGACTCGCAGGCGAGACCGAACAGTTGATCCGCCCCTTGGGCGGAGATCGAACCCGACTCGCGCATCGCAACGATTTCAGCGATCTGGCTTGGTGTGATCCCCAAATCTGAAACCTGTACTCCGCGCTCATTGGCCCGGCGCGCTCCCGCGTTGAGGACGATCTTCGCAACGGCGACCGATGCCGCGCTGCCTCCCGCGGCCTCGACCGATGCGTCAAAGAACACGCAGAGTGCAGGCAGGTCCATCAGCTGGCGCAAATCCTTTTCGCCAATTCCCGCAGCGACATAGCGCGCGCGACGACTCGCCGGAAGTTCAGGCATCTCGGCGCGCACCCGTGCCAACCACGCCGCATCCACCTCGACGGGGACGAGATCGGGGTCTGGGAAGTATCGATAGTCATGGGCATCCTCTTTCTCGCGCTGCAACACGGTGACCATGGCAACATCGTCCCAACCACGCGTGGACTTCATACCCCGCCCCTGCTCGCGACCGGTTTCGACCCACGCCTTGGTCTGCCGCTCAACTTCATAGTCGATCGCCCCACGAACCGCGCGGAAGGAGTTGAGATTCTTGATCTCGCTGATGGGTGTGCGCACCTCGCGACCATCCGCAAGCGTGAGCGCGAGATTCACATTGGGCTCGAATCGCAGGTGCGCCTTCTGCATGATCCCCGCGGTCACTCCCAGGAATCTGCAGAGATTGCGAAGTTCCTGCGCGAACAGCACGACTTCTTCGGCCGTCTGGAAATCTGGTTCGGTGACGACTTCGAGGAGCGGTGTTCCGGCGCGGTTGAGATCGACCAGCGATCCATCGAAGGCAATTCCTCCTGGCAACTCGTGACCAAGCTTGCCGGTGTCCTCCTCGAGATGCGCCCGCACAATTCCGATGCGCTTGGTTTCGCCCGTCGGCAGGAGAAGGTCGAACCACCCATTGGCACAAAGTGGCAGGTCGTACTGACTGATCTGATAGCCCTTGGGGAGGTCGGGATAGAAGTAGCTCTTGCGATCCCACTTTGATCGCGCCGCGATCGTGCAGTTGAGCGCGAGTCCAACCATAATCGACATCTCTACCGCGCGGCGATTCATGACCGGCAACGATCCGGGAAGGGCCGCAACGACTGGATCGACGAGCGTGTTTGGCGCGGCCGCAAAGTTGTCGGGATGGGCCACATTCGGGGTGCGGGTGAACATCTTCGACCGCGTCGCCAGTTCGATGTGAATCTCAAGCCCGACGATCAATCGGGCGTGCACAATGCTGGGGCGAGCAAGCGGAGTCATCGCAAGAATCATACGAATCGAGGCCGCTCAAGATGGAGCCAAGTCAATTCGATGTGATAGCGTGAGAGTCCGCGAATGACCAACCTACTCGGCAACATCTGCGTCTTCTTCGTCGCGCTCGCGGCGAGTGCCCAGACAACCCCTGATATCCCACGGGATCCGACGCGAGTTCGGCCAGTGCCGCCGGTCGATTCTCCAGCGGTGACGGAACGACTTCGCCAGTTTCGCGAGAGTCAGTCAGACCCCGCGGGAAGCGCGGCTGCGCTGCGTCAGACCCCGACTGCGTCGATACGGGCGACCAATTTGTATTCCGCGCCAGAGGGTCCACTTGAAATCGTGGTGCGCCGCCCCGAATCCGGCGAAGCGATGACACTCTTCCTCATCGATCATGCTGGAGAAGTTCTCGGGATGGCCAAGGGCATTCAAGGTCGCGTGAATCTGCTCCAGGTGATCTCTGGGATCGAGTCGCTGCAGCGCGCCGCCTGGCTGCAGTTGGCACTGGGCGATGAGCCGATTGGATCACCGATCGTTGTTCAACCAATCCGCGAGCCAGGACCTGTTCGGACTGCGCCAGCCCTGCGCCCCGATCAAACCACGACATACACGCGCGTCGTTGGTTGGGGTGATCGCCCACTCGATCCAAGTGATCCCGCGATCACTGCGTTGAGCAAGTCGTGGATCGCCGGCGATCCGCCGGTGCTCTCCGGCTTCAAGATGTACGCGGACATGGATGTGTTGATCCGCACCGACCATGGAGAAATATTGGTGGCGCTCTCTCCCGATGAAGCGCCGAGCACTGCCTGGAACTTTCGCACGCTGGCGCGGGATGGCTTCTACGACCGCAGTGGATTTCATCGCGTGGTTCCGGTCGATCGCGAGGGACGACCCTTCGTCATTCAAGGAGGCGATCCCACACTGACCGGCAACGGCGGACCCGGATTTGCGCTGGCACTTGAACCCAGTGCGTTGCCGCACGACTATGGGGTCATCTCGATGGCGCGATCCGATGATCCACACTCTGCTGGATCGCAGTTTTTCATTGCGCTCGGTCGCGAAGGAACCGCGCGACTCGATGGCCAGTACTGCGCGTTCGGATATGCGGTCAACGGAAGCCGCGCCATCGACTCGATCGCGGCGACTCCCATTGCCAATGTTGCCGAGGGACGACCGACGACGATTCCCAAGATCCTGAAGATGCAACTCGTTGCAGCCCCCGCGCGCATGCCAGGGATCGATCGCCGCATCGATCGAATCAGGCCGCTCGCGAAAGCTGGCGAAGCCCCGGCGACTGCGCGATAGTTCCACGCGGTCGTTACGCGCGGTCGTCGAGCGCGTCATACTTGTCGCTGCGACCGTGCGACTTTTCAACGGGATAGTTCTCTCCGTTGCGGGCGAGTTTCTTTTCGCCCGCCTCGATCAAGTCGATGCCAAACGAGTCTGCCACCAGGATGCAATACAGAAAGCAGTCGGCAACCTCTTCCGAAACCTTCGCCACCGTCGCTGCGTCGTGCACCATCGCGCGCGCCTCATCGGTTGTCTTCCATTGAAAAACTTCGAGCAACTCGGCTGCTTCGAGGGTCAGTCCTTCAGCGAGGTTCTTGGGATCGTGAAACTGCTTCCAGGCGCGGGCATCGCGGAAGGCGATCATGGCATCTCGCAACCGTGCGTATCGATCGCCGCCACTCGCGGCACTATCACTCACCCAGCGGTGACCTTGAGCATCTTGGGCGGATTCTTGGGCATCCCATTTCGATCACAGGGAAGCGCGGCGATCTTCTCGACCGTGTCCATTCCAGATGTGACCTTGCCGAAGGCTGTGTATTGACGATCGAGGTGCTTGCAATTCTCGCGGGTCAGACAGACAAAGAACTGACTTCCGCCACTGTCTTCGTGCGCCGATCGCGCCATCGAAAGAACACCAGGTTCATGCAGGCGATTGTTGAACTCTGCCTTGACGGTCCATCCGGGGCCGCCCGTGCCGGTGCCATCTGGACAGCCCCCCTGAATCACAAAGCCCGCCAGGATGCGGTGAAAGATCACGCCATCATAAAAACCCTTCTTCGCCAGCTTGGTGAAGTTCTCGGCGTGCTTGGGGGCGACATCGTTCCACAATTCGACCTCAAACACGCCCAGCGATGTTTCGATGCGAGCGGTTGGATACTCTGACTTTTTCTTTGCCATAGGGGGAGAGAGAATAGCAAGCCCGAGCGAATTCGCAAAAGAGCCGCGGCGCGATTGCCTTTAGGGACCGATCCACTTTCCAGCAGTGAGCGCCTGATACCGCACGGGTCGCAGGTAATTGCGACCTTCAAAGACGGTGATATCACCAGTCAGCATGATCGACGCGACCGCCGCACTCGCGCGCGCCGCCGGGATCATGCGGCTGAGCATCGAACAGGGCAGCAACTCAAGCGAGACATCGCCATCATCGCGGAGTCCTGAAGCGAAGACAAATCGCCAACTCCCAGTGATTGGATCGCGCGTCATCGTGCCGCGGCGACTCTGCAGCCGCATGGGAGGCATGAGTGGCATGCGCGGCAGGGCGGATCGCAGCGTTGACTCGGCAACATCCGTCGTGCGCCCTTCGATCAGTGGCATGGTGTCGGCGGTTGTGTCGGTCGCAACAGCAACGGCTCGCGACGGCTGCTCAACGCCGGGCGGCGCGGGAAGCGCTGGCGTGGATGAATCTGAACTCGATGGAATCACGGCGACGCGCTGCGCGAGTCGCTTCTCGAGTTCTGCTGCAAATGTCTCGGGATCAATCGGCACGGCAGCTGGGGCGGCTGTCGGCGGAGTGCTGAGCTGCGCGGTCGGCGATTCCACCGCGACAGCCGCGACTGCCGCGACAGCGACCACGGCGCGCGTCGATCCCGGTGGAGCGAGCGGTTGTGCAGCAGGACGATCGACTCGCCGATTGATTGGAGCCGCGAAACTTGGCAGAAGATAATTGCTGGACCGAAAGACCAGGATCGGTCCGCTGACTTCAAATGCTGGCGCGCTTGTTCCATCCTTGATCGTCAGCAGATGGCGGCCGATCATGTCTGCGAGCGCATCGCTCGGCAGCAGGATCAGCGATCGATCCGCCGCGCCATCCACGCGATCAGAAAGGTTGAAAGTCCAGACTCCAAGAAAGTCATCGCGACCCAGCGAGCCGGCCGCGCGGGTGAGGTAGCCGCCCTCGGGAATCAGGGGAGCGAGAAAACGACCAGATGCCAGAATCTCAGCCGCTTCTTGGATCGGCGAAATCGAACGACTCGATTGGGCCGCGGCGGGCGGTTCGACCACGGCTCCACGCAGCGCATCAATTGCCGGAAGCGCGACGGGCGCAATGGGCGCCGACTCAGCTGGCTTGTCGGGTGTCTCGGGCGGAGACTGCGCGACAACAGGCGCGGCAGCGCCCACCGCGCAGAGCAAGACTATGAAGATGCGATGGAGCGCGATCACGCCCGTTCGACGGATGCGGTGAGACCGCGACCTTGCAGTCGTTCACAAATCAACTCGGCGTGTTCGCGGTGGGTATGCGCCACTTGCGAAGCGCCGGAGTAATGAATCTCGTTTGTCTTCGCGACGGCCAGGTTCATCTCGAGCCGGGCGATTTCGCGCAGACAGCGAATCACGAATTCGAATGTATTGATGCTGTCATTGTGAACCACGACAGCGAAGGGACCAAGAGGTCCAGCGCGCAGTGGCGCTGGTGCGATCGTCGTTTCGGGGACCAGCTCTGTTGTTTGGCTCATGCGAAACAGTCTACGGGAGGGACCTCGCGGCAGGAAATACTTTTCTTCCGTTTGACGGCGGGCGCGTTCCACGCCACCATAGCGCTCCCTTGGCCGAGTACCCAAGTGGCCCAAGGGGACGGATTGCAAATCCGTTATTCGTGGGTTCGAATCCCACCTCGGCCTCTTCAACCGCCCCAAAATCAATTTGGGGCGGTTGTTTTTTTGAGGTCGATTTATTTTCTTAAGGCTTCGCAGCT
>SIAB01000051.1 GCA_009692015.1 Phycisphaerales bacterium | reverse complement strand
CGGGATGGCTGAATCCGCTCACCCGCTGCGACCGCGAGATCTGAATCTGCGATCCCTTCTTGTAAACCCCTTTTCCGCCCGAGAGGAAATTGCCGGCATCATTCGTGGCCACCTTCATGGTGTCGGCCAGATTCACGTTGATCTCCACGGGGCGGATCGAGTTGCGAACCGAGAGAAAGATCGAAACGTCCGGGAGGAAACCACCTTCGGGGCCGGTGTCGTCCTGCTCGACGATCGTTTCCTCGCCATTCGACAGCAGCTCCGCGAAGCTGGTCTCCGTCGCCGCGGGCAGGGTGTATCGCAATCCCTTCAGAAAGAAGAGCGAAGGAGGTGACTTTCCCTCAAACACGGTTGCCGGAAACACCAGGATGAGTTTGACTGATTGTTCGCCTGGAACACTCGTCGCATAGTTGCCGATGTCGTCAAAGGAAAATGTCTCCCGATCTCCAGAGCCCGAGGGCTGGTTGAATCGCGTGGGGTAGGCCACTTTGGGAGTGCGCTCTGTATTGGCGAGTTTCGTCTGGGCGCAGGAGAGCATGAATTGTTCGCCATTGTCGAATGCGCCAGTTGAGACGGTCACGGCGATCGCATAGGCGCCACTCGTCGAGTCATCTTCCGCTTGAAAGTTTGAGTCAAACATGAGTTCACCAACAGACACATCCTGGGGCGAGATGGCGGTGCGTCCATCACCGTTTCGAAAGGTGTCGCGGTGAAGGCTTAGCGCGGTCTCTGCAAGTTGTGGGGAGTGGGTGGCGAAGGTCGATTTGCCACTTGGTGCGAAAGCACCCAGCGACAGGTATCGGTAGAAGTCCTCGGTGAGCTCTGCGGCAGGGATCCACTGTTTGTGAAACTGCATTGGGGCTCCTCGCGAATCGCTCCCGCGCGCCCAGCCCATGAATCCCATGAGTTCGGTCGGACCCTGCGTGAAACCGCAGGCAATCGAGGCCATTCCCAGGGCGATGACACCGGCGATGAAGCCGAAGATGCCGCCGCCGATGGTGTTGATATGCGACGGGAGCGGGATATCAAACGGAACAAAGGCATCGGCCACGAGTCGCAGCACCAGCAGGCACACGAAGAACAATCCGCCAAGCACCATTCCCCAGGCATAGTTGTCGAATGTGGATCCGGTGATGCAATATTCCAGCACGATGGGCTCCCAGAACGCCAGGGAGATCGCTCCGGCGATGACGACGCAGAAGCAGTGCATCATGGAACTAAACAGCCCCTGATTCGCCCACCAATAGGCGATGAGCAAGACGAGGAGCGTGAAAATGACATTGAAAAGTCCGATCATCTGGATGGTTTCTCCACAGCGCTCGGGGCAGGACTGGCCGCTGGGGCCACCGTGCTCGGCGCGGCGGTCTTGGGGGCGAAGACGCGGGCGATCTCTTCGAGGCTCGTTTCGCCAGTGCGAACCTTCAGGAGCGCGCACTCCTGCGCCAGCGGGGAACGAAATGCGCGCCGCATCTGCTGGTATGCAGCTGAGATGTCTCCCGCAATCAGAATCTCCTTGGCGCGGTCGTCTGTGCGCAGAATCTCGTAGGCACCCGATGAGCCCGCGAATCCAACGCCCATGCAGCTCATGCAGTCGGCTATCTCGTTCTTGATCTGCACCTTGCCGCTGGCGCGATGAAGTTGTAGTGCCTTGCCGGCGGTGGCGCCGAGTCGCTTGGCTTGATCGGCCGACGCTTGGAATGGCTGGCGGCAGTCCTGGCAAAGCTTTCGTACGAGTCGTCCAGCGACGACCGCGCGTAATCCTTTGACCGCCGCCTTGGGATCCCCGACTGCCTTGAGGTAAGTCGCGAGAGCAATCAGCACGGAATCGGTCGGAATCAGAACATAGAAGAGCGTGTTCTGGCTGTTTCCGTGGGTGAGGACCGAACCCGTCCCCGCATCGGTGATGTCCGACACAAGCATGACATCGGGACCGCGACGAACGATGGTTTGCAGGGTGGTGGCGTAGTCCGCTACGGACTCTCCCGCGACCCATGCCGTCTGGGTGACGCCTTCGATTCGCCGGTCCACCTGCCGCTCGATTGTCTTGATATCCGTCGTGTATGGATTGTGACGCGAGAGCAGCGCGTAGGCGAGTGCCGTGAGACCATGACCCGGCGGCGCGAGTACCAGGACAACTCCGCCGGTCGCTCCCTCAAGCGCATCGACCAGTGTCTGGGTCTGGATGGGTAGCACACCCAGCTTGTCGAAAGCGATCGACAACTGTTTCTCCTTGTCGAGTTCGAGTCGGATGGACTGACCAGCAGATGCGCCCCATGTGGTGAGCGCAAACTTCAAATCGCTGTCACCGATCTTCATGCTCATGATTGCGGTCTGCCGCTTGCGGCGTTCCTTGATGTCGAGACCGGCGGCGATCTTCAGGTAATCAATGATGCCGATCGCGAGTTCCGGCGCGAGCGTTTCGCGGCGGGTCTTCACGGTGTCAACGGTCTGCACCGTGAGATAACCCGCACCGACTGGTCCCAATTCGACTCGGCTTGAATTTGCGGGGAGCGATGGAACGAGCATGCGCTCCACATTCAAATGAGTCTCAAAGTTTGGCGCGTCCTTGGCAGGCGGAGTCCGATACTTCCCCTTCGAATCCCCGAACGAAGCCGTGACTTCTTGGAAGGCCTTCTTGGTGCGCCGAGTCGCCCGAAACTTCTCAAGTTTCTTGGAGAAGAGATCGAATCGATCCTCGGCCGCGACCCGGGCGTCGCGGAATTTCCAATAGGCGTATGGGACTGCGAGATAGGTTCCAATCATGAGTGGCCACCCAAGCCAGAACCACGGAATGGCAGCGACGACTGCCAAGCCAAGGAGGAATCCACCCAGGCCAACCATGCCCCATCGCTCTGGATGGAGTCGGCGGAACCGAGCGTCGGACTCGATCACCGACGAGATCACCCAGGCATAGGGCAGCACCGTCAAGAAAACCAGAAACGGCTTGTAAATCGAGAGCAAGTTGAGCGCGAGCGGCTCGGCTGCCAGAAAAATTGGGTTGCATGCTGGGCTCATGGAGATCATCGTTACGCCGGCACCGGAATCAGGTGATGCCCTTGAGCCGCATCTTGAGTTCCTCGGGGCGGGGGGTTGACTCGATGGCAACCTTCTGGTGGACCATTTCACTCTCGACCAGTTCAACCAGCGCCGAGGTGAAGTCGATCATCCCTTCTTCGCGACCGCTCTTGATGATTTCCAAGAGATCGCCTTCACGGGCTTCGAGGATGTACTTCTGCACGGATGGGGTGTTGAGGAGGATCTCGAGCGCTGGAGCCCGGGCGACCTCTGGTTTCAAGGTTGGCAAGAGTTTTTGATAAATGATCGCCCGCAGGTTGTAGGCGAGCAGCTTGCGAATCTGATCGCGTTCGTTTTCTGGAAAGAGGTCGTAGATGCGACCAAATGTCTGCCAGGCGCTCGAAGCATGGATGGTTCCGAAGACCAAGTGCCCGGTCTCTGCGGCGCGGACGGCGGCCTCAAATGTTTCATAGTCGCGCATTTCGCCAACGAGGCAAATGTCTGGGTTCTCGCGCACCAGTGCGCGCAGGGCGTCATTGAAGTTCGTGCAATCGATGCCGATCTCGCGCTGGTTGATGGTGGCCTTCACATCTGTGAAGATGTACTCAATCGGATCTTCGATGGTGACGATGTGCACCTTCTTGCGTTCATTGACATACTGAATCATCGCGGCGATCGAGGTGCTCTTGCCGGAACCGGTCACACCCGAGAAGAGGATCAGACCCTGTGCCAGCATGGCGATGTCGCCGAGCGATGAGCGCAAGCCGAGTTCTTCGAAGGTCTTGATCTTGCTGGTAATCAAGCGGGCCGCCACGGCCGGGCGACCGCGGGCCATGAAGAGGTTGACCCGGAAGCGACGACCCTGATCAAAGTCGAAGGCAAAGTCCATCGAGCCATTGCGGCAGAAGTGATCGAGCTGCTGTGGATCGAGAATATCCTTGGCAACCTGAAACATCAGTTCTTCAGTGATCGGCGGCGCACTGAGATCCCGCAACGCGCCGCGATGGCGAATGCGCGGCGGAAGCCCAGTCTTGACGATGAGATCGCTCGCTTCGATCTTGATCGTCGCACTCAGCCAGGAATTCCACGCCTTGCGTCCCTCGCCCGGCTGGGTACCGCGACCGTCAACACGGACCGGAGTGAGAAGTTCGTTTCGTGCGTGGCTCAATGCAATTCCTCTGGGTTCTCAAGGGGATTCGAGAGCGTAGCACGGTACGCCCTCTCGAGGGGCGGCGCGGCTTGACGAGAATTGAAATTCGTCCGATCATCCCCCAATGGAGCACAAGATTTCCCAAGACGGGATCACCTTCGATGATGTTCTGCTGATTCCTCGTTTCAGTCGCGTCGTCCCGGACACGGTCGAGATCACCACGCGCCTCACGCGAAACATATCGATCGGATTGCCGCTGGTTTCGGCGCCCATGGACACGGTGACCGAGTCGACGCTCGCGCGTGCACTTGCACAAGAGGGGGGCATCGGGATCATCCACAAGAATATGACGCCCGAGCGGCAAGCAGGCGAGGTTGCCCGGGTGAAACGCAGTGAAAACGGGATCATTGTCGATCCCGTTGTGCTGAGCCCCACGGATTCTGTTGCCCGGGCGCTGACGCTGATGAACGAACAGGGGGTGAGCGGATTTCCGGTGACCGAAGATGGAACGCGCGGCGGACGACTGGTGGGGATCCTGACCCGCCGTGACATGAAGTTCATTTCCAAGATTCCTGGCACAACCCGCGTCGGCGATGCGATGACTAGCAAGAACCTAGTCATTGGCGCGCTGAATACGCCACTCGCGGAGGCCGAGGCGATCATGATCCGCGCGCGCGTCGAGAAACTTCCACTCGTGGATGCACAGGGTCGGCTCAAGGGGTTGGTGACTATGCGCGACATTGACAACACCCGGCGCCATCCCAGTGCTTGCCGTGATGCGCGCGGCCGCTTGCGCGTCGGAGCGTCGGTGGGTGTGCGGCAATATGAACGGATCGAAGCGCTGATCGCCGCCGAGGTCGATGTGATCGTCGTCGATACGGCGCACGGGCATAGCGAGAATGTGCTCGAGACGGTCCGTGAAATGAAGAGGCGCTACGCCATCGAGGTGATCGCAGGAAATGTCGGCACGGCCGATGGAGCCAAGGCGCTGATCGACGCCGGAGCAGATGCGATCAAGGTGGGGATCGGTCCCGGATCGATCTGCACGACGCGCGTCGTCACCGGTGTTGGCATGCCGCAAATGACCGCGATCATGAATGCCGTTTCGGTTGCCGAGGCTGCCGGAGTACCAGTTGTCGCCGATGGCGGGATTCGACTCTCTGGCGACATTGCCAAGGCGATTGCCGCAGGCGCGAGTTCGGTGATGCTCGGTGGTCTCTTCGCCGGTCTCGACGAAAGCCCTGGCGAACTCGTGCTACACAGCAATCGACGATTCAAGGTCTACCGTGGCATGGGGAGCGAAGGCGCTATGAACGCCGGGAGCGCCGATCGCTACTCGCAAGCGGGATCGCGCAAGTTTGTCCCAGAGGGAGTCGAAGGACGGGTTCCCTACCGCGGCGCACTGGCTGACTTCGTCTACCAAATGGTCGGTGGACTGCGCAGCGCGATGGGCTACTGCGGCTGCGCAACAATCGAAGAATTTCGGCGCGACGCGCGCTTCGTCCGCGTGAGTGCCGCGACCGTTGTCGAGAACCATCCACACGACATTCAAATCACCAAGGAATCGCCCAACTACTCGCGGGGTTCAATCGCCGAGTAAGGACCAAGAGAAGTACCGGCGACAGGAATCGAACCTGCACGAGGTATAAGCCCCAATGGATTTTGAGTCCATCGCGTCTGCCAGTTCCGCCACGCCGGCTCGAACTGTTTCGATCATAACAATTTGGATTGAGCGCGTCGGAAATTGCCCTGCTAGGCTGACGCGCGAATATGCGATTCTCTTGCGTGGTGTTTTTTCTGGCGGCGTGTTGTCTCTGCACTGCGCACAGCGCAGAGATATCGACCGCCGCAAGCACGATCATTTGTGCTCCGGATCAGCCGGGTCGGGCGGCGGGCATCCATGCCGGTGACTTGAACATCTTTCACTCTGCGAGCCTTCCAGCACATGAGATTCGTGAACTCGCGTGGCTGGTCATCGCGATCTCTGCTGCCATCTTTGTTGTGGTGGAGGGTGTTCTGATCTGGTCGATCATCCGATTTCGCAAGTCCGAACACACCGCGGGGGATCCCGTGCAGGTCTTTGGAAGCAATCCCATCGAGTTGGCCTGGACAATCATTCCTTGCATCATCGTTTTCGTTCTGGCGCTGGCAACCGTGCGAACGATTCGCGAGGTCGAGCTGGAATCCCCACCCGCCGGTGCGCTCGCCGTCGATGTGATCGGTCATCAATGGTGGTGGGAGTACCGCCTGCCGGGCGCGGTGCCGGGCTCAACGGTGGTGACTGCAAATGAGCTCATTGCACCAGTCGGACGACCGGTCTGGTTGTCGTTGCGTTCTGCGGATGTCATCCACTCCTGGTGGGTTCCTCGGCTTGCTGGAAAAACTGATTTGATTCCGAATCATGTCAATCACACCTGGTTTCAGGCAGAGCAGGAGGGAACCTACCTCGGACAATGCGCCGAATACTGTGGCACCCAACACGCCAACATGCTGCTGCGCGTGCGCGTTGTCTCGGCCGAGGCATTCGATGCGTGGATCCACGCGCAGCTGCAGCCGACCGCGATTGACGCTTCCGTTGCAACTGGTCGCGCCCACTTTCTCCAACTGGCATGCATGAACTGTCACACCATCGATGGAGTTTCGTCTGGCGGGTTTGGACCCAATCTCACCCATCTCATGAGTCGCGAGACGATTGGCGCAGGAGTTGCGCCACTGAACCCGCAAACGCTGCGGGCCTGGATCGACGATCCACAGAATCTCAAGGAGGGCTGCAATATGCCGAGTCTGAAACTCGATCCGGCGCAGCTCGATTCGGTTGTGGCCTACCTCTTGACCCTGAAGTAAGAGTGCAATGAAACTCTCCGAGCACCATCCAACCATTCCCGCCGAAGTGTCAAAGACACTCGGCGCACGACTGCACGGCTGGGCGGTCACCGTCGATCACAAGCGACTCGGCATCATGTATGTCTGTTTTGGGTTGGTCTTCTTTGTCATCGGAGGTCTTGAGGGCGCTCTGATGCGCGCGCAACTGGCCCAGGCTGCTGGCAAGATTGTCGACCCCGCAACCTTCAATCAACTCTTCACCATGCACGGCACAACCATGGTCTTCCTGGTGGGGATGCCCATGCTTCTGGGAATGGCCAACTACTTGATTCCGTTGATGATCGGCGCGCGCGATATGGCCTTCCCGCGACTCAATGCCTTCGGTCTTTGGCTCTTCGTCTTCGGCGCGATCCTGCTCTATTTCTCGTATGTTGGCGCGCAGGGGTTGTATGGCACAGGCGCGGCGCCCGATGTGGGGTGGTTCGCCTACGCCCCGCTCACCAATCGAACTTTTTCCCCTGGAAGCGCCACGGATTATTGGATTCTCGGAATCATGGTGAGTGGATTCGGCAGCATCACAACCGCCATCAACCTGCTCGCGACCATCCTCGTGATGCGCTGCCCCGGCATGACCCTGATGCGTCTGCCGCTGCTGGCCTGGATGATGCTGGTGGTCAGCGTGCTGGTGATCATCGCCATCCCAGTGCTCACGGGGGCACAGATCATGTTGTTGCTCGATCGCTCGCTGGGGATGCACTTCTTCGACACCCAGAATGGCGGATCGTCGATCCTCTGGCAGCACCTCTTCTGGTTCTTCGGTCATCCCGAGGTCTACATCTTGGTGCTGCCCGCATTTGGATTTTTCTCCGAGGTGATTCCAGTCTTCTCCCGCAAGGTCATCTTTGGATACCCACTGATGGTTGCGGCGACGGTGGCGATCGGCTTCATTTCGCTCGGCGTCTGGGCGCATCACATGTTTGCCATCGGAATGTCGCCGGCGCTCAATGCCTTCTTCGCCGCGAGCACCCTGCTGATTGCCGTGCCGACGGGGATCAAGATCTTCAACTGGATAGGAACGATGATCGGTGGGCAGATCATCTTCGCCACGCCGATGCTCTTTGCCACCGCATTTCTGGGCATTTTTACATTTGGCGGTCTCACCGGAATCATGCTGGCGATCGTGCCATTCACCTGGCAACTCTCGGACAGCTACTTCGTCGTGGGACACTTTCACTATGTGCTCTTTGGCGGCACCGTCTTTGGAATCTTCAGCGGACTGTTTTACTGGTTCCCCAAAGCAACGGGTCGCATGCTTTCGGAGCGACTCGGCAAGTGGTTCTTCTGGCTTCTGTTCATCGGGTTCAACCTCACCTTCTTTCCGATGCACATCTCTGGAATCCTGGGGATGCCGCGGCGCATCTATATGTATCAACCCGATCGCGGGCTTGAGTTGTGGAACATGCTCTCTTCGATCGGCGTGATCGTTCAGGGCCTTGGCATCTCGCTCTTCGTGTGGAATGTGATCCTCTCGCTGCGCCGGGGCAAGATCGCCGGGAACGATCCGTGGAATGCCTGGACCCTCGAATGGGCGACGACGAGTCCGCCACCCGAATGGAACTTTGATCAGATTCCAACGGTCGGATCGGCGCGGCCGCTCTGGGATATCAAGAATCCGACCGATCCCGATTCACATCAGGAGGTGCAAGCATGAGCAGCCTGAGTCACCCAGCATTGCCGACAGAAGTCTGGCGGCCCGCGCGCGGCAAGGTCGGCATGGTCTGCCTGATCGCGGCGGAGAGTTGCATCTTTTTGACATTCGTCGTGGCATATCTGTTCTATATCGGCAAGAGTGCCACGGGACCGCAACCCGCGCAGGTGCTCGGGCTCGGTCTGGTGATCGTGAATTCGATCGCGCTCATTTCCAGTTCGTTCACTGCTATGACTGCTGTGAAGATGCTCGAACGAGGCGCTCAGGCAAAGTGTTGGTTGTGGCTTGCGCTCACGATTGGTCTCGGATCTTTCTTTGTTGTCGGCACCGCGTGGGAGTGGGCAGGATTGATGCGCGATCACGGGCTCTATCCAACCACCAATCTTTTCGGCACAACTTTCTATTCGCTGGTGGGACTGCATCTCTTTCATGTGGTTGTTGGGCTCATTCTGTTGAGCACCGTGTTCGTGCTCGGCGTTCTCGGGTGGGTGAAACCCCGACATGCCGGGGCATTTGACCTCGTGAGTTGGTACTGGCATTTCGTCGATGCCGTCTGGGTGGTGGTCTTTGTCACCGTGTATGTGATTGGTCGCTGAATGAAGAGAGAAACTGATTCAACATCGACGAGCACGCCCAGCGAGGTGCCCTACGGCCGTGCGATCCCAGAGCCGAGCGCGGGCCCACTCGTGACGGCGCTTGGACTGGCACTGGTCGCTGCGTCCATCGTGCTGACAACTTCTGTTCTGGTCGTCGGCGCGTTGACCTTCATCTGGGGATCGGTGCTCTGGTTCAGGGCGATTTTCCCAGACGAACGATTGGAAGCGATTCCAGAGGAACTTCTTCGGCAGCCTGCGCCGAACTACGCGGTGAGCGCCATCGGAAAACCAAAGCGACGGCCGACAGTCCCAGAAGAAATGCATCCGATTCGTTCGGGTGTTCGCGGCGGATTGCTCGGCGGTATGGCGATGGCGATCGTGGCCTGTCTGTGGGGGATTTCAAAGCACAACAGTGTCTGGTTGCCGATCAATCTTCTCACAGGATCGATCGTGCCAGGGGTCGGCGCTTGCGACTTGCCGACGCTTGAGTCGTTCCATCCCGGATGGTTTGCCATTGCGATCGCAATTCATCTGGTGATGTCTGTCTGTGTTGGGCTCCTGTACACAACCGCGCTGCCGATGATGCCGAGGCGCCCCCTGTTTGCGGGCGGCGTGCTGGTTCCGGTGATCGTTACGGGACTCGTCTGGGCAAGTCTTGGAATTGTGAATCCTGCGCTTGAACGGTACATCTCGTGGTCCTGGTTTATCGCGAGTCAAGTCGCATTCGGACTTGTGTGCGGATGGATTGTGAGCCGCAGCGAGATGGTCTCGACGCGCGCGGGTCAGTCGCTCGCTGAGCGTTTGAGTATCGAACGAGGATCAAAGCGATGAACAGCAGACTCTTGTTGGCTTCTCTCATCACATGGCTGGCGGGATGTGATCGTCCAGGAGTGCCACACGGCGCTCAACCTGTTGCGCACGACTCGCTCGCCTGGACCCAGAGCGCATTCAACACCAACTGCCGGGGCTGCCACTCGCAGGGAGCAGAAGGAGCGGCTCTGCCGCTCATGAATGCGAACTACTGGGCTGTTGCAACTGATGCAGTTGTGATCGAAGCGATCGCTCATGGTCAAGGTCGTTCAATGCCCGCATATCTCGACGACGAGGGTGGGCCATTCACGCCGGCACAAATTGTCTCGCTCGTGCAGGGGATGCGTTCACTTTGGGGTGCGAAGGGCAGTGCGACGGGCGGTGAAGGCGGCGCGATTTCTCCGCGGGTGATTGCGGGCGATGCGGGGGCGGGCGCAGCGGTCTTTTCGCAAGCATGCGCAGGATGCCATGGTCCGCAAGGCAGCGCTGGCAGCGTGATTGACCCGATGTACCTGAGATTGATTTCTGATCAGGGTCTCTGGAGCGCGACGATCTACGGTCGCAGCGATCTGGGTATGCCATCGTGGAGCCAAACAATGCCGAATCGCCCAACCGGACTCACCGCACAGGAAGTTGCCGATGTGGTGAGTTTCATTTCATCACACCGCGGCATCGCGCAGAAGGCGAGTGACGGACCATGAGTGATGACGTCAAGAAATCATGCGGATGCGGTGATTGCGGTTGCGGGACGGCAGCTGGGCGTTTGCCCCAGAGCGCGCCGCGCCGTGGATTCATGGTCAAGCTCGGCGCTGGTCTCTTGGGAGTTGGTGGTCTGCTGACTGCGATTCCAATCGTTGGTTACATCGTTGGTCCAGCGACCAAGCGCTTTTCGAATGTTTGGGTTGAGCTCGGCTCGGTCGCGCTCTTCCCAGCCGGGCAGACGCGCTTCGCCACTTTTTTGAATCCGATCCGTCAACCGACCGACGGTGACAGCGCCAAGACTGCCTGCTGGGTGCGGTGCATCGACACTGCGAAGTATCAGGTCTTTGCGATCAACTGCGCCCATCTCGGCTGCCCAGTGCGTTGGTTTGCGCAGTCGAAACTTTTCATGTGTCCCTGCCACGGCGGGGTCTATTACCAAGATGGATCGCGCGCGGCTGGTCCGCCACCCCGCGGACTCTTTGAATATAAGTGGAAGGTCGAGGGTGGCAAGTTGCTCATCGATGCCGGTCGTCTTCCAGGTTTGGAGGAATCTGTTTGAGTTTCCTGAAGGCATCACTGGCGTGGATCGAAGAGCGCACCGGTGCCATGGCATTCATCGCGCCGCTGCTTTTCCATCATGTGCCGCGCAACGCCAAGTGGTGGTATGTCTTTGGAAGTGCCACGCTGATGTTCTTCACGATTCAGATTGTGACTGGAGTGTGCCTGGCGACGGTGTACGCGCCGAGTGCGGCACAGGCGTGGGAGAGTTTGAATTACATCGACAACGAAGTGCCGATGGGATGGATGTTGCGCGCGCTGCATGGATGGTCGAGCAATGCGATGGTGGTGATGATGGCCATTCACATGCTGCAGGTCTTCCTGCATGCCTCCTACAAGTATCCGCGCGAATTGAACTGGATCACAGGTGTGTTTCTACTGCTCACCGTCTTGGCCCTAGCGTTCACGGGACAGGTGATGCGCTGGGATCAGGATGCCTATTGGGGACTCGGCATCGGCGCGGCGATTGCAGATCGTATTCCCGTCTTCGGTGATCAGGTGCGGGCCATGCTCTTGGGGGGACCGATCATCGGTGGTGAAACGCTGAATCGCTTCTACGCGCTGCATGTCTTCGTCCTGCCGGGCGCAGCGATCGCGCTTGTTGGCTTGCACATGGTGCTGATTATCAAGAATGGCATCAGCGAGATGCCCAAGCCAGGGGCGGTGGTTGTTCCCTCAACATATCGCAAGGAGTTTGAAGAGCGCATGCATACCGATGGCGTTCCATTCATGCCCGATGCGGCGCAGCGCGACATGGTCTTCTGTGGAGTCTGCTTGATTGGGCTCTTCGCGCTGGCGGCGATCTCTGGACCGATTGGACCCGGCGGGATGCCCGATCCAACGCTCATCAATACCAACCCGCGGCCTGACTATCCATTTATGTGGCTCTTTGGCGCGGTGAGTCTGCTGCCGCCAGCATCGGAGACGGCGATCATGCTGATCGCGCCAGCGATTGGGGTGTTGCTGCTCCTTGCGATCCCATTCTTCTCGAACTCTGGCGAGCGCGCCCCGAGCAAACGCCCTGCGATGGTGCTGCTTGCCGTGGTGACCGTGATGGCGATTGCGGCGCTCACCTGGGAGGGGACGACCAGCCCATGGTCTCCGGTGATGGATGGTTGGTCATCGCTGCCAACACCCGCAAAGTTCACGCGCGGACGCACGCCACTCGAAATGCAGGGAGCGGTGGTCTTTCAATATGCTCAGTGCCGCAACTGTCACGCACTCGATGGTCAGGGCGGAAGGCGCGGTCCTGAACTTGATGCCGTGGCGACGAGACTCTCGTACGACCAACTCGTGCGGCAGGTGCAGCAGGGGGGAGGCAACATGCCCGCCTATGGAAAGAACCTCGACAGTGCGCAGACGGCTGCAGTCGTGGCGTTCTTGGCAACCTTGCATCCATCGAACGAACCTGACTCGATGATTCCTGGAGCGCAGTTGCCGATTCCAACCGGCAGCGCGGCGGCGCACTGAGCGCCTCGGACGCAATTTTCGCGAGTTGGACATTCGATCCGTGGTTGATTGTTGGAATTCTGGGCGTGGTGATTCTGTATGTCCGTGGGGCACGGGGATTGGTCGGCCGGGTGCGCGGGTTTCCGTCGTGGCGTCCCAAGTGTTTCTTCGCGGGTGTGCTGGTGCTCTTTCTGGCGCTCGCTTCGCCGATCGATTCGCTCGGACATCTGCTTTTGTGGGTGCACATGGTGCAACACTGGTTGCTCATCATGGTTGTTGCGCCGCTTCTCTTGCTCGGTGCGCCAGGGGTTCCCATCCTGCGCGGGATTCCACGGGTGGTGCGGCGAAATGCGCTGGGGCCATTTCTGGCGAGTCCCTTTCTGCGGCGGTGCTTCAACCTTCTGCTCACGCCATTCACTGGATGGATCGCGTTCGCGCTCATCAACTGGACCTGGCACACGCCATACTTCTACGGTGCCGCCCTCGAATCCTCATTGATTCACAGGATCGAACATACCTCGTTTCTTGTTGGAGCGATCCTCTTCTGGTGGCAGATCGTGCAGCCTTGGCCCTGGCGGGCACGGTGGAGCGATGCCGCGCTGGTTGTCTATCTCTTGACGGCTGATGTCCAGAACACGATCTTCTCTGCAATCATGACATTCGCAGATCGGGTCTGGTATCCAAACTACGACGCCACTGCGCCAGCGCTGGGATTCGACGCGCTGCGCGATCAGCAAGTCGCGGGAGCGTTCATGTGGACAGCGGGGCAGATTGTCATGTTGCCTGCGGCGGTCTTTCTGATTCTGCGCGCGCTTTCGATTGTGCCCCGACCGTCCCAGGGCGAACGGCTGCCGCACACACCTGCGCAGCATTCGATCGGGACGCGACAGCGGCATTTCGACCTACTGCGCCTTCGCGGAGTCGGCGCGGTCCTGCGAAGCCGCCGAGCGCGCACCACCATTCGCTGGACGCTTGTGGTCGCGGCACTGATGATCTGCGTGGATGGTTTCCTCGGTCCATCAGAGGGTCCATCCAACCTCGCCGGGACATTGCCGTGGACGCACTGGCGTGGTGTGATCGTGATCGCGCTGCTGTGTGGAGGAAATTTTCTTTGCATGACCTGCCCACTGATGGCGCCGCGCAATCTGCTGCGACGTTGGGTGCGACCGCAGTTACGTTGGCCATCGCAACTGCGCTCGAAGTGGATCGCAGTCGCGCTCGTTGCAACATGGCTGGTCTGTTACGAGGCCTTCGATCTGTGGGCTAGTCCGTGGGCAACGGCGATGATCATCGTCGGGTATTTCGCGGGAATCCTGGTGATTGATGGTCTCTTTCGCGGTGGGAGTTTCTGCAAGTGGGTCTGCCCCATCGGTCAGTTTCATATGACACAGAGTTTGGTGGCGCCGCTGTCGGTGAGCGTCATCAACCCGATCACCTGTGCGACATGTGAGGGGCACGAGTGCATTCGCGGGTCACCTGCGGGTGCTGCGAAGTCACAGAGTGTTCCACTGCGAATCGCAATTCCAGGCTGCGAACTCGAGCTCTTTCAGCCCGCCAAGCGCGGCAATCTCGACTGCACTTTCTGTTTGGACTGCGTCGATGCGTGTCCGCACAACAATGTCGGGATTCTCTCGTCGAGTCTTGCCAGCAGCCTCGCTTCTCCTGCGCGTGGTTCTTCGATCGGTCGCATCGCATCGCGCGTCGATGTCGCTGCGCTGCTTGGACTCTTGACATTCGGCGCCTTCGCCAATGCCGCGGGAATGACTGCGCCGTGGATCGAATGGGTGGCGGGGGTTGCAGCGCATGC
>SIAB01000050.1 GCA_009692015.1 Phycisphaerales bacterium | reverse complement strand
TTGAGAACAACCATCGCCATCGAGATCTTGACCGGCGTCATCAATTCTCCTCGGGCATAGAAGGCTCGAGTGAGCAGGTGGTTGGCGCTATATGCCCAAATCGCCGGGGCGAATGCCATCAGAATCGTCGCCACGCGCGCCGTGTCGTCGATCGTGAAGTCGCCCCCCTGAAAGACCGCGGCGGTCAAGGGAGTCCGGAGCATGATGAGACCGGCACTCGCAGGGAGTCCAATGAACATCACCATCCGCAGCGCCCGAGCGAGTGAGGCACGAAATGCGGGAAGGTCGCTGGACTGCCGCGAGAGTTGGGGAAAGATGGCGGTGGCAATTGAGATTCCAAAGACCCCCAGGGGAAACTCATAGAGCCGCTGGGCGAATGCCAGCGATCCCATCGAACCCTCTGCCAGTGGGTAGGCGACGCCGAAAATCGTCGGACCAAACATGGTTGGGTAGCTCGCAATGAGTCCATCCACAAATGTGTTGACTTGCAACACGCCGAGCCCCAGCGCCATCGGCACCACCTGCCAGATCACCTGCGAGAAACTCTTGCGCGCCTCTGGAGATATCTCGCCGGTGCGCAGATTCAATCCGCGCAGCGCCCACGCGCTCCACACGCACTGCAGCACACCCGCCACGAACACGCTCGCAGCGACAATCGTGATGTGCACCATGGGGTCGATCGCCGCGAAGCCCATCCACTCCAGAACCGGCGGAGCCAACCCGACACTGGCCAGAACGATCGCCAGATTCAAGAGGATCGGCGCCGCAGCGGTTGGTCCAAAACGATGATGCACTTGCAGGACTGCGCCGACGAGCGCAACGAAACAGACCAGCGGCATATAGGGCAACAGGATGGCGACGAGTCGAGCCGCGAGTTGCTGCGAGACTTGATCTGGTGAGGGCCAGAGGATCCAGAGGATCACCTCGCCGAGCAGGCAGAGTGCCGAGAGAAAGACAACCGCCCGCGCGAGCACGAGGCGTGCCAGCGCGCGCGCACTGGCTGGATCGCTCTCCTGCAGTCGGGCGTAGACCGGGAGAAAACTCGAACTGAGCGCTCCTTCGCCAAAGAGTCGGCGAAAGAGATTGGGCACCATGAAGGCAAAGGCGAAGGCATCGGTGATCACTCCCACGCCAAAGATGCGGCTGAGCGCTGCATCGCGGGCGAGTCCGGTGATGCGGCTGAGAAAGGTCAGCACAGAAACGGTGCGCGCGTGGGTCTCAAAGCTCGAGGACATGTGATGGGGGCAACATGTGAAAACGAAGTGGCGGTAGATTTCCCCATCGGCTCAATGGAACGGTTCGCACCAATCATCTCGCTCGCGCTGCTCAGCTTGACTCTGGGATGCAGCAGCGCCCCCTCCACCGTGCTGGAGAGCGACATTCCCAACGTCACTGCGATGGAAGCCATCGTGACGCGCGATCTCGTGCGCGAGAACGACCAGATCATCGGCGTGACCGTCCTCTATCGCGGTGAGGTGAGCGATTGCCAGGTGGTTGCAAGGGCAACACGATCGGCGTACGCGGACCACGGCTGGACGCTCATCTCGCAACAGGCGCGCGGCACTTCAACGGTTCTCAACTTTGCGAAGGATCGTCGCGCGGCACGGATCGAACTCTCTGAGAATCAGATCGACCCGATGACCAGTCCTGCCGTGCTCCGGGTGAGTCTCGCCAAGAGTGAGTCGACCGCGAGTTCCGCAGCGTTGCTGCGAACACCACCGGCTCAATCCTCGAGCGCCCCCGAAGGTTTCGCCCCACCATCCAACTGAGTTTCTGTTGGATCGATCCGCGCAAACGCCACTGCACATTCGGGACAACGGCCCACACCGCCAATCGCCTGCGTCGCAACGAGGTTGTAGTTGCAGGCGAGGCAGGAGCTCCCTTCGCGGGCGCACTCTCGAATGTGCGCGACAGCAGAGGTTCGCAGGATCACGCCGAGGGTGAGGATCACCGCCGCGTAGGACCACATGTCGAGCATGTCAGCGGGAACGAGGTATTGGGATCGCTCAGCAGCCAGCGCGATGCGAGCTGCCACCATCGTGGCGAAGAGGAGTCCAACAAACATCCGGCGGTTGACGGTGGATAGCCAATTCGATCTGCGAACAGATTCGCGCGGCGGCACCCACTGGGCCAAAACCCAGGGCGCGGCGCACGAATTGCAGGAACCGCTGGTGGATTCCCCGGGCGCACCCGCGCCTGCCTGCCGCGCGCCGCAGCGAAAGCAGCTCCGTTCGCTAGTGATCCGGCGGACCGCAGCGCGACGCCCCGCGCTGCGCGCAATCTCGATGCCAACCGCTGCGAAGAACAAGGCGCCGAGAAAGCCAGTCTGCCAGGGATGGCGATCCCGCAGAAATGAGTGCGCCAGAGCGATGGTTGTCGGGATTCCAACCAGCGCGCCGAGCGCTGCGGTGGTTGCGACTGCGATCCAGGTGAATGGGCGGTCGAGCATGTCTCGCTCGGCAGCATCGGCCAGCGCTGCCCTCATGCGCGTCACAGGATTGATTGGGCGAGCGGTCATTGCGATGAGTAGGCAGGCGACTGAGAGCCCGGTGACATCAGCGAGCCAATCAGCCAGTGAAGTGTGCCGCGCGAATATCGCCAGCGACTGGGTGGTTTCGTCCACCACCGAGAACACCAGCATGGCGATCAGCACAATCCACAGTTGGCGGATCGCGCGCGCGCGCCAGAGAAGAATGGTCAGGATGCCAAAGGTGAGCGCGTGGATCAGTTTGTCGCTGGGCGCTTCGTCACCAAGTTGAAGCCGTGGCCAATGTGTGGCGACGACGGTCACGACGAAAGCCATCACAGTCATCCTTCGCCACCATCGCTGCCCGATCGCGTCCATGGCGAGCGGTGTGTCCAAGCGACTCGATGGCGAATTCACGACGACGCAAGTCCGACCGCTACCGCAAGATTCTCCTGCAATTGCTGTGGTTTCCACCGACTTCGAATCGTCTCTGCCAGGGTGCGATAGTCCGCCGCGCCAGCGCAGTTTGGCGCGTAGTCAAAGATCGTCTGCCCGAAACTCGGTGCCTCGGCGAGCTTGATGTTGCGCCGCACCGCTGGGCGGAACACTTCGGCATCCTGCCACGGAAGTTCGCTGCCGCGATACTTCGCGAAGTAACCATCCATCTCCTCGACCACGGCCTTGCCGTGGCTTGACTGCGACTCGTGCATGCACAGAACCACGCCAGCAACTTTCAACTTGGGATTCAAGGCGCGCTGAACAAGCAGCACCGTCTCAAGCAATTTCTCGAGACCACGAAGCGCGAGATACTGCGCCTGGGTCGGTACCACAACCTCATCGGCAATGGTCAGCGCATTCACGGTCAGCACCCCAAGACTCGGCGGGCAGTCCAGCAAGATCACATCAAAGGATGGCATGACTGGCGCGAGCCGCTCCGCCAAGATCTGCTGCATATTGGCAACGAGCGCGAGTTCGCCCTCGACCAAGGCAAGTTCGGTGTCACTGGGGATGAACCAGAGATTCGGCCGCGCCGCGCGGACGAGATCCGCGGCGGCAATGTCTGGGTTCATAAACAGGTCACGGACCGTCGGCTGATCGGGCTGCGGTTCATGACCGAAGTGCAGCGAGAGATTCGATTGCGGATCGAGATCAACCACCAAGGTGCGCAGTCCCATCACCGCGAACGCCGCGCCTATGTTTGCGGTCGAAGTGGTCTTGCCGACTCCACCCTTCTGATTGAGCAGCGCGATTACGCGCGGCGCGTTTTGCTTGGCGACGCTCGGACTGACGATTTGTTGTGTGACCAAGTTGTCCTTGGTTGGACGAGCGCCCTTCATGGCGCGAGTGTAACGCTCGAGAGACTCCAGCTCGACAAATCGAGGGGAATTCGCTTGGCCATCGGTCCGATTTCAAGTGGTGCGAGACCCGCGAACTGGCGGCGCGCGAATCGCGGCGGTGTATCGAATTCGCTGCCCTCAATCAACCGCTCGATCGAGACTTCGAGTTTCCCTGGCCGACCATTCTCTGGTGTCACCCAGGATTCCGGCAGGGGAAGCCGTGCGCGCCAGCGATCTATGGAGCGATGGACGGCTGCTCCATCACGAACCGATGGATCATCGCATTCGACTCGCCCGTCGGAGTGGATCTTGATGGTGTGATCAGCCCCAGCGCTCACCATGACCGTGATGAGATCAGTCGTCGGATGAGCACCCGCGGGGGTGAACGACTCAAAGATCAACTCCCATCCTGTGGGGCGGCGACGAATTCCCGCCGTTGTCGCCCACTCAAGGGGAGGTGACTCAACCGATCCAGCCCGCACCTGACTCAGCGCCGCGGCAGGCAGAAACAAGCCAAATCCAAGCCCAGGCGGACGAACCGCGTTGCGACCAAGTCCTACTGGGATCACCACCCGATTGTTTCCATGCGCTGCGATCAGCGTGGATTGAGCCCGAGCCTGCGCCTCCAACGCGTCGCGTCCCTGACCCGTGCCAGAGAGGTTTGCGGGGGGCAAGAGCGAAGTCAAACCATACTCGTGCAGCGCCGCGGAGAGGGCCTCATCGATGATCACCGCGGGTGCGTCATCGGGTCGGCTTCGTGGAACGATGAAGGTATGGAACGACTCAGGAGCGATCTCGCCGTGCAGCGCCGCCTCGCGCTGATCGGGCCAGCGAAACTCCAGCGGAAAAGCCTCGCCGCGCGGGTTCGCCACACCGATGACAATCGCCTCGCCCTGATCCTCCTCGACCCAGAACATCAGAGGCGATCGATGATCAAGCCAGACCTTTGCCGCCGCGGCGATCACGATCCCAGCTGACTTGGGTTCGAGGAGCGATCGCAGGAGTTCGTCGAGATCGCTCTCGCTGGATTCCCAGACCGCCATCGATCGCGCCTGATCGTTCACCACCCCATGCGCGCGGCCGACAAGGTCGCCCAAGACTCCCTTGGCCGCGGCGGCGTCGTTCTCTTGCAGGCGCGCAATCCCGGCCGACCACAGACCCGCCACTGCACGCGCGTAGAGCACTTCGCGCTCCCTCCCCATCGGCAGCGGCGGTTGCAGATTCAATTGATGAGCTTGCAAGACCGCGCGGAAGTATTCGCTCGGAGCGGCGGGGTCCGCCAGGTCTGCATCCGACCGCATCGCCTCACTCGCCGGCGAAGTGGATCTCATCGCCAGACCATCCATCCAAGCCGGAGTGAGATGCTGCTCGCCAAGAATGATTTCGCCCTCGCCCTCCTCTGGAAGCGGAGCAAGGAGAACGATGTCTTGATCGCCACTCGGTTCTGTGGCGGTCGTCAGGAGCATGGGAGAGGTCCACTGCGATCGAGCCACGCGACGGGATTCGAGCCTTGCGATGAGTCCAACAACGGAACGACCATCGCCGAGTTGAAGTTGCACAGTGGCTGGCCACGCATCCTCAGTGGATCGCCGAACGATTGGAATCATCAGAACCGAACCGCGCACTGCAATTGGATCGCTCTCTGCCGAGGCGATCAATTGTGAATCGGGGAGAGTCGCAAAGACGCGATCGGGTGGATCGAGCCGCGCGCTGTGACTGGGAAGTGCCAGCGACACCGCTGCGATGAGAGCACCAAACAACATGCTCACTTTGGCGGCGAAGCGTGGAGCGCCCGTTGCATGAGCAGGGTCAGCCGTTCGTGGCGGTAGAGAAAGTCGGCCGCGATTCTTGGTCGTACTGCGTTGCCTTCACCGACCATGAATGTGCGGTCAACGCCGGCGGGCAGCGTTCCTGCCAGTGCGGCCACATCGGGAAACTTGGATTCAAATTGAACTGGTTCGGCATCCTCGGTTGAATCGCTCGATGATGATGGTCGCGCGGATCCCCCGCCGAATCCAACATCGTTGCCGCAGACGCGCCGCGACTCTGAACCGATTGGCGCGGGCGATGCGAGGACGCGGGCCGAGTGCAGTTCGCTCGTTTCGTGATTCGAAACGCTCGGCCGCTCGGCTTCGATCGCTTCGGATGTTCGCTCGATTGGCTGCTCATCGCGCAGTTGTTGCTGCGCCTGGACTCCACCACCTGGAATGATGCTGGTTTGCTGAATCTTTGACCAGTCTGGTTTGCCGATGTAGTACGTGAGTCCAGCACCAGGGCGGGCGATCATCTTCTGCTGCTTGTTCTTGCTGTATTCGGCCTCGTCGAAGACGGCATAAAGTCCACCACTCGCTCGGTAAAACATGCCGGGCTTTCCGGGCACGGCATAGACCCGATCAAATCCCTGTGGCTCGGCGAGTTCGAGCGGCATCTCGCGAAGCGGCATGGTCAGCGGGCCGCGATCTGCGACCGTCGGTTCAACGGGAAAGTCGCTCGATCGATCGACGACCCGGGTCGAATGATCGCGCTGTCCGGGAACGACGGTCTGCGCCGACAGCGTGGCGGTGCAAGTGAAGACCATCAGGATGACCAGACGCGCGTCCATCACCGCAAGGATAACCCCGTGCGATCCCCAAGCGCAATGCGGCCGCTCCTTCTTCACAGACGATCTTCGGGAACGAAGACACTTGTCGTGCCCCCAGGGAGCCGCTGATCGCCACGACTTGTTCGCACAATGAGTCCCTCGGCGGGGTCGACGCGCAAGACGATTCCATCCACCATGCCGCTGGGGGTGCGAAACACCGCGCGACTTCCCACCAGACAGTCGCGGGCCGCGTAGGCGCCTGTGATCGCCTCGCCTGTTGCGACAAGCCACGCATCGAGTCGCGCCAGCAGGGTGCGCGCGAGATCGAGTCGGTCGATCGCAAATCCCTGCAGGCGCAAGCTCGTCGCGCGCCCGGCGAGTTCCGCGGGGAACGCCTGCTGCGAGCAGTTGATGCCGATGCCGATGGTGGCAATGGACTCGGTCTGCTCAATCAAGATGCCACCAACTTTCAGTCGGGCGATGAGCAGATCATTGGGCCACTTCAGTGCCACTGCAGGCGCTCCACCCGAATCCGCGCGACAGACTTCTTCGATCGACTCCGCGGCAGCGATCGCCACGGCGAGTGCCAGTCGCTCAGCGTGTTGACCCGATCCGGCACGGCTCGCCACATTGAGGCTCATCGCCAGTCCATCATCGCCAGTATCGATCCACGCCCGACCGAGTCGCCCGCGACCCGCGGTCTGCCTTGCGGCAATGACAACCGCGCCGACTTCGAGTCCCCGGGCGTGATCTTGCGTTGATGCCGTCTCGCGCAAGACATGGACAGATCGCCAGGACGCACAGTGGGCGATCGTTACCTCAAGCGCGGCGGGCCAGTCCGCAAGTGCGTCGATCCGCGCCGAGGGGGGGCCACTCATTCGCCGAGGTGCTCGCGGATGGATGCCGCAAGCAGCGCCGCATCCGATGAGGGCAGTTGCTGGGTTTTCCAGCGAATTTCAAGACCCGATCCACCTGCGGTGTCCTCCGCATACTTTGGAATGATGTGAAAGTGCACATGGGGCACAGCCTGATTCGCCGCGCTGCCATTGTTCTGCAGAATGTTGTAGGCGGTCGCTCCCGTCGCGGCGAGCACGGCGCGCGCAACACGCGACAGCGCCCGACCCAACGCCGCAGCGCTTTCGTCGCTCAACTCGTGCAAAAACTCCCGTTCTTCAACGGGAACAACCAGCGCATGTCCCCGCGAAAGCGGCGCGATATCGAGGAAGGCCACAACCAGCGCATCGGAGTAGATCTCGTGGCAGGGAATCTCTCTGCGAATGATCCGGGTGAAGATTGAGGGCATAGTGCGCGCCGCAGGAATCAGGGGAAGATGCCGCGCAATTCATAGACGCGACCGAGGTGCTCGAGCGCTGCGGCATAGGCGGCTGTGCGCCAGTCGCACTCGAATCGGCTGCGCGCGAGTTTCATGCGGCGACTCGCGAAGACCATGGCTTGCTCAATCTGGCGGTCGAACTCACTGGTCGACCATGGAATGAAGGTTCGATTCTGTGTCCACTCCAGATACGAACCGACGACTCCGCCCGCGTTGCAGAGCACCGATGGGAGAACCTCCACCCCGCGTTGAAAGAGAATGTCATCGCTATCTGCAGTCCAAGGGGCGTGTGCCACTTCGGCGATGATCGATGCTCCGACCCACTCGGCCCGTTGTGGCGTCATCATCTGCTCGCGCGCCGCAAGCACGAGAAGATCGACTGGTGCTTTGAAGAATGCTTCTTCCGTTGCGGGCTTGGATCCAGCGAGCCCCGTCAAGACGCCATCGGCTCGCATGCGCTCTGCTGCGGCTTCGGGTTCGATATTGGTGCTCGAGAGAATCCCGTCGCGACGATCGAGCACGCCGACCAACTCCGCTCCTTGCGCGGTCAGAAGCCGAGCGACTTGACTCCCCACGAGTCCAAACCCGCAGACCGAAAAGCGCAGGCCCGTCAACTTCTGATTGAAATCAGGAAGGATGTCACGCAGCATGTGCACGAATCCGGTGCCCACCGCGATGTCGCGCCCATTCGCTCCACCAATTTCGACTGGTTTTCCCGTGACAATTGGGCGCATGCCCTGCCGACTGCGATCGGGGGTCATCTGTGCGGCGGTGTCTGCAAACCAGGCCATGACCTGCGCATCGGCGCCAACATCGGGACCAGGAATGTCATAGTCGGGTCCGATGTGATGAGCGATCGAGGCCGCAAATCGACGCACCACGCGCCTCAGTTCATCGCGCGAGAGAACTTGGGGATCGCAGACCACGCCGCCCGCCGCGCCACCGAATGGCAGTCGCAGCAGCGCGCACTTGAGCATCATGAGCATGGCGAGACCGCCGAGATCGTCCTGAGACATCATGGGGGCGAATCGCAGTCCACCCTTGAATGGCCCGAGCGCATCATTGTGTTGGATGCGATACCCAGTGAACATCCGATACTCACCATCATCCATGCGCACCGGGAAATTCACGACGATCTCATTCTTGGGGCGCGCCAAGATCATCTGATAATCGTTGGGCAGCCCGATCACCTCGGCGGCACTCAGCATCCGCTGCACCATCTGTGAATAGAGACCTCCCCCGGCGGGGGAGATTCCAAGCGCTTCCATGATCGCGCTCTGGTGTCTGACTGGGTCCTGGGGTCCTACTCGGCTCATTTGAAACTCTCCTTGGTCTGATCTGCGGGGGGTGCAAACGTCACGACCCCCCACCACTGCGGGACATGCATGTCAATGATCCACTGCGGAGTCCATGTCCAATTCTCTTCGGGCTTTCCAGCAACTTTAGCATAGGAAATCCCCTGTTTTTCGAGGGTCCACTGCACCCGCGAGAAGTTGATTCGCCAGCAATCGCCGGTGTTTGGCGGTCGAGCCGTGCATTGATAGGTTGGCGCTGGCGGCGAATCCGAAACGGGAGTGAAGACAGTCCAAGGAATTGCGATCTCGATTTGCCATCCGCGGTCGGTATCCCGCGAGTCGTTGACCGTGCCGTCGAGCTGGATCGCCACCCGCATACCCGTCGCGTTCCAGTCGTGGTTGGCCTTGGCACCAGCGCGGTATGGAACCGGCAGATAGAGATCGAAGATCGTGCCGATGGCATTCACCTCGATTTCGTAATACTCGCGGGTATCACCGTCGGGATCGACAAAGACTTCAAAGTCGTTGTCGCGGTAGACGATGTCGTCGTGCTCTGTGAGTGTTGCCCACAGATCAGTCTCGGCGAGGTCTGCGCCGATGTAGAGATTCGTAGCGTCCCAGAGCATCTTGACGCGCGTGTGCTGCGTTGGCGGCCTGCGAGCCGTCCCTTCGATGTCGACGAAGTCATCGGACCAGGGCGCGCTCGCCCATGCTCCCTCATCAAGCTTGCCGTCGAGCGCGATCGCGTTGGCAGCAAAGGGTGCCGCGTACTGCCGCGGTGCCGCCAGCGGTGCCGTCGAGGGAATCGGTTCGGGCCTGCGATACGAATCAGCCACAGGCGCCGGGCAAGTCGATGCCGTCCGTTCCACGCAGCAACCCGTCACAACCAGCGCCGACGATGCACACACGCAGATCGTGCCATAACGCCCGCGCATCCAACTCATTGCAGAGCCGCCTGCGCCGCCGCGAGTCGGGCGACGGGCACACGAAATGGTGAGCACGAGATGTAGTCCAGGCCGCAGGTTTGAAAGAAGCGGATCGATGAGGGATCTCCGCCATGCTCGCCGCAGACGCCGAGCTTGAGCTTCGGCTTGGCGGCGCGGCCCTTCTGGCAGGCCATCGCAACGAGCGCACCGACTCCAGCGACATCGATCGACTGGAAGGGATCATTCTCCAGGATCCCCTTGGCCACATAGGCGGGCATGAAGGATCCGATGTCATCGCGACTGAATCCAAAGGTCATCTGGGTGAGATCGTTGGTGCCGAACGAGAAGAAGTCAGCGACATCCGCGATGGCATCGGCAATGAGCGCCGCCCGAGGAATCTCGATCATCGTGCCAATTGGGATATCAACGGACTTGATCCCCTTCTCCTTCAGGACGAGCGCGATGGTCTGCTCGGTCAGCGTGCGCAGCAGCACGAGTTCTTGTTTGGTGCCCACCAAGGGGATCATGATTTCAGGGCGGGCATCGATCCCTTCAGCACGGCACGCCGCGGCCGCTTCCACGATAGCCCGCACCTGCATCACCAGAATTTCTGGATAGGTCACCGCGAGTCGGCATCCTCGGTGACCGAGCATCGGATTTGCCTCGTGCAACTGTTGCACCCGACGGCGGACGTCGGCCACCGAAACGCCGGCGTTGACCGCGAGCGATTTTTGTGATTCTTCATCGTGCGGAACGAACTCATGAAGCGGTGGATCGAGCAATCGAACCGTGACTGGAAGTCCCTGCATCGCGGTGAAAATTCCGATGAAGTCGGCGCGCTGATAAGGCAAGAGTCGCGCCAGTGCCGCCTCGCGCTCGGCAACTTCTTCCGAGAGAATCATCTGTCGCACTGCCGCGATGCGATCGGATTCGAAGAACATGTGCTCTGTTCTGCAGAGCCCGATGCCGATGGCGCCGAAGTCGCGGGCGCGCTGGGCATCCGCGGGAGAGTCGGCATTGGCACGAACTCCCATCGTTGCATACTTCTGGGACCATTTCATAACTTGCGCGAAGTCTCCCGAGATCTTCTCTGGAACGGTGCGCGCGATCGAACCAGCCATCACTTCACCCGTCGCGCCATCGATCGAGAGCGTGTCGCCGCGACCAAAGGTGCGCCCCTTCACGGTGAGGGTGCCCGCTTCTGCATTGATTGAGAGTTCGCCAGCACCGACCACGCAACACTTGCCCCATCCCACGGCGACCACGGCAGCGTGGCTGGTCTTGCCACCGGTCGAAGTCAAGATGCCAACCGCCTGGTGCATTCCTGCAACATCTTCGGGGGACGTTTCGCGGCGGATCAACAGGACCGCTTCGCCCGCCTGCGCGCGATCCACTGCTTCGGCAGCAGTGAAGGCGAGTTTTCCCGAAGCTGCGCCAGGGCTTGCGGCGATCCCCCTGGTGAGTATCTCAACACCTTGCTTGTCCTCGGGTCGGTAGTAGGGCAACAACAATTGCACCAGATGCGAGGCGGGAATCCGCTTGATCGCAGTGCGCTCATCGATCAGCCGCTCACGAACCATCTCGACTGCGACGCGTACGGCGGCGACGCCATTGCGCTTGCCATTTCGAGTCTGCAACATGAAGAGGCGCCCGCGCTCGATCGTAAACTCGATGTCCTGCATGTCCTTGTAGTGCCGCTCAAGTTGTTTTCGCACCTTCAAGAGTTGCTTCCACACTCTTGGATTCCACGCCTCAATCTCGCTGATGGGCTTGGGGGTGCGGATGCCGGCAACCACATCTTCGCCCTGCGCGTTGATGAGGAACTCGCCGTAGAACACATTCTCGCCCGTGGATGGATCGCGGGTGAATGCGACGCCAGTGCCCGAGTCGTCGCCCATGTTTCCGTAGGCCATCGCCTGGACATTGACCGCGGTTCCGACCAGTCCCTTGATCCCCTCGATCTGCCGATAGGAGATGGCCTTGTCACCATTCCAACTCTTGAAGACCGCCTTGATCGCCTCTTCGAGCTGCTCCATCGGATTCTGTGGGAAGGAACTTCCCACGCGATCGCGGTAGATGCGTTGATAGGCGACACAGAGTTCCTGCAGCCCCTCGGTTGGAACGGCGGTGTCCTGCACCACCCCATATTTGGCCTTGATCGCATGAAACTCGTGCTCGAAGCGGTGGTGATCAACTCCCATCACCACATCACCGAACATATTGATGAGTCGGCGGTAGGCGTCGTATGCAAAGCGCGGATTGCCCGTCGATGCCGCGAGACCGGCGACCACCTCGTCATTCAGGCCCAGATTGAGGATGGTGTCCATCATCCCAGGCATCGAAACAGCCGCGCCCGAGCGCACCGAAACGAGCAGCGGATTTCTTCGATCACCAAACTTCTTGCCGAGTTCCCGCTCAACCATACGGACATTCTTGCGGACATCATCCATCAATCGGTGCGGCAGACGACCGCCGTTCTGATTGAAGTAGCCGCACGTCTCCGTGGTGATCGTGAATCCTGGCGGAACGGGCAGACCGATCGAAGTCATGTCTGCGAGATTCGCTCCCTTACCGCCGAGCAGCATTTTCTGAGTCGCATTGCCTTCCGTGCGCGATGGACCGAATGCGTAGACCGACTTGGCGAGCTTTGGCAGCTTTGAAGCGACCCCTGTGGCGCGCTTCGCAACGCGTTTTTTCGACCGCACCTGTGCCTTGCCTCGCGACTTCGGCTTGATCTTTGAAGTCGATTTCTTGGTGCGTCTAGCGGATGAACGAAAAGGTGTTGCAGTTGGCATTATTGGCTCCAAGGAAAGCATTTCATGCTACTCGACTCAACATCTCTCCCTCTAGGATGGCGCCGTGCGCGCTGCGACTGTTGTTCGTCGTTTGGATTGGAACTTCGACCCCCGTGGGGCGATGACCCGCTGGCATCGGGGCGTTCCATTGCTCGCGCTGACATCGGGGGGTTGCTCGCCGTCCTTCGATCGCTGGACAATTCTCGCGCCGCGGGGCAATGCAGTGCGCATCAGTGCAACAGCCTGCGGCTCTGCCGGGCTTCTCGCGGCGATCCGATCGCTGGCACCATGCTGCGATGCTGCGTTCACAGCGGATCATCAACGACTTCCATTTGCCAGTGGTTGGATCGGCTTCATCGGTTACGAATGTGGGGCACTCTTCGAACCACACGCGAGACACCGCCGCAGCGCACCCGCGGCTTCAGCCGAACACGCGTGGCCTGACGCCGTTCTCTGCCGGGTCCCCCGCGCGCTCATCTATGAGCATGCCAGCGGCTCATGGTTTGAAGTCGGCGATCCGCAAGCCCAAGAAGTCGCCTCGCTGGTCGACGAATCTAGAGAGATCGCGTTCGACGCCCATCATTGGTCGCCCATCGATGGCGGCGCACTGCGACCGGTGGCAGCGACTGGGCACTTCGCAGAACTCGTGACGCGCACAGTCGAGCTCATCCGCGGGGGAGATGTCTTTCAAGCCAACATCTCCCAGGTATTTCGGGCTGCATTCGATGGGTCGTCGCGCGCCTTCGCAATCGACGCCCTCGCCTCTGCAGCGCCGCGCTATGGTGCATACCTCGAACTCGACGAAACCCAAGCACTCCTTTCACTGAGTCCAGAACTCTTTCTCGCAGTCGATGGCTCCGCGCGCGTCGTCACGACGCGACCGATCAAGGGAACCCGACCACACGCAGACGATCGAGCAGAACTCCTCGCGAGCGACAAGGATGCGGCAGAGCTGCACATGATCGTCGACCTGATGCGCAGCGATCTCGGTCGGGTCTGCGTGCCGGGATCGGTGCGCGTAGAAACCGCGCGCGCCATTGAAGAGCATCCGACAATTCTGCACGCTGTTGCCGAGGTTGTTGGCACGCTCTCCCACACTGCGGATCTCGCAGATCTTCTCGCGGCAACTTTTCCACCTGGATCCGTCACCGGCGCCCCAAAGGTGCGGGCCATGCAGATCATTGACGAACTTGAATCCACTCGGCGCGGTGCGTACTGCGGCGCGATTGGTTTCGGCAGCGGATGTGGGTCGGCACTCCTGAATGTTGCGATCCGCACAGCACAGTTGAGTCGCGAAGGCGATTCGGCGCGGTGGAAGATCGATTACCGCGCCGGTTGCGGCATCGTGGCAGAGAGCGATCCCCGTGCGGAAGAATCGGAGTGCCTCGACAAGACGCTTGCGCTGCGCAATATTCTTGCGGCGCAGAGGCAACCGGTCGCCACAAGCGGACGCTCATGATCGCGGCAATCGCGCGCGCCGAATCGAACTGCATCGCGTTTCTCAAACGCGAACTTGCGCCATCCCAAGCGCGCTGGCACTCGGTGATCCGGCTAACCATCACCTCGGTCGCCATTCTTGTGGTGATGCAGGTCTTTCGGCTCAGCGAGGGGTACTGGGCGATCATCACGATGCTGCTCGTGTGCGGTCCAAATGTGCCGTCGTCACCGCGCAATGGACTCGAGCGAATCGCTGGCACCACAGCTGGCGTTCTGGTTGCATACGCGCTGTACGCGACACTCTTTCAGCAGCCTTGGTTTCTCCTTCCCGCGATTTTCGCCTTCATCATGCTGGGCGCATTGGTCATCGTGCGCAGCGACCGTCCCTATGTGGGATGGGTCTTCGTTCTCTCAGTGCTCGTTGTTGTTCTTGACTCACACCAATCATTCGACTCGATCGCCAATATTGCCTTC